>DNHM01000273.1 GCA_003485885.1 Acidimicrobiaceae bacterium | reverse complement strand
GGTGTCGTAGGTGCCGTGGACATCAGCAAAGAACAATGCATCGAGGCAACCTCGCTCGAGTAGCTCTGCCAGTCGAATCCACCACTTCAGATCCCGGTAGCCGAGCGAGGTTTCATCGAGCGGGTGTTTCCACATGCCCTTGATTTGATGATTCGGGGAGCATTGGATGAACCCGTTCAGAATCAGGTGGTCGGCCATGCTCGCAACCTAGCTCAGCGGCTCTCGGCGCACAGCTGCCCTTCGCCACCGTTTGGCTACGTGAAGATGGCGTTCGGGAGGAACGCGGAGACGATCCAGTTCGGTGCATCGACGATTTCGCTGATGCGTAGATCCACAACAACCGAACAAAGGATGTAGGCATCCTCGGGCCGAAGTCCATGGTTCTGCACGAGATGTTCGATCATGTACCGGATCGCCATCTGGCTCGATGCGTGCAGGTCGGGCCCGTGCGCCGTGGTAGCAAACCATCCTGCTGCATTGGTCCGAGCGTTGATCGGCCCGGGGATTCTGAATTGCAGCTCGGCTGGGGCCCCTCCCTTGTGGAGCGTGAATCGCAGCGTGCTCGTTGTCGGCGTCTCGATGGCGGTGATGCATACCTCGCCGTCGCCTTGAGCGGCGTGGCCATCCCCGCAGGAAAAGAGTGCGCCGTCGACCAGAATCGGCAGCCACAGGGTCGCTCCAGCTGTCAGCTGTTTGATGTCCACGTTGCCACCGTTGCGGCGAGGCGGTGCGGTGTTGTGAGGTCCGCTCTCGGCTAGGCCGACTCCCATAACGCCCAGAAAGGGTTCCTGTGGAATGGAGATTCCAGGGAGGAATTCCGCAGGATCAGAGCGCAGATCCCAACGATGGAGATGCGGCGTGTCGAAGTCGTCTGGGAGCAAACCCCGGCCGGGTGAGAATGCGGTGTAGCCCCAGTCTCCGGTCAAAATCTCGACCACTTCGACCTCGAGGGTGTCGCCTACTTCGGCTCCTTCGATCCAGACCGGGCCCGTAAGCGGATGGCCAGCAAACGGGGGTGCATCGTCAACAGCCCGTCCAAGAGCTGGGTCGTAGAACCCGTTGCTCGCGTCCATCGTCTGAAACGTAACCGTGTCACCGGAGCGGATTCGTAGCCGCGGCTCGATTGCGTTGTCCCAGGTCTGGTGCAGAGTCGATGTGTCGAGATCGTGATGTGCCATGGCAGGCTTGGGTCCAATCGGTTGCCGAGTAGTTACCTGCTTACCGGCAACCGAACGGGCGAACAACACTATGGCCGTTTTCGACCACATCTCTCGGCCCGGTCACCCGGTCTGGATTGTGTCGCCGGGCTGTTTGTGACACCGTAAAAGGATTCGCACAACGTTGGGGGACGATATGAGCGTGACAGAAACTGGTACGAATGGCCTCGAAGCAGCGGCGCTGGAGCCTGACTTCGATGTAGTCGTGGTCGGCGCAGGTATGGCAGGGCTGTACCTGTTATATCGACTGCGAGGCATGGGTTTTAACACGGTGGTACTCGAGGCAGCCGACGACGTCGGTGGCACCTGGTACTGGAATCGGTATCCCGGGGCCCGGTGCGACATCCAAAGTGTCGACTACAGCTACAGCTTCGATAATGACCTGCAACAAGAGTGGGAGTGGAGCCAGAAGTACGCGACCCAGCCCGAGATCCTGAGCTACTTCCAGCATGTTGCCGACCGGTTCGACCTGCGGCGCGACATCAGGTTTGAGACCCGGGTAACAGGTGCTGTATGGGACGACACCACCGCGACCTGGCAGGTCAGCACCGATGCGGGCACCGATATCAGTGCCCGCTGGTATGTCATGGCCACGGGTTGCCTGTCTATGCCCAAAGAACTTGATATCGAAGGTGCCGACCAGTTTCAAAGCCCGACTTATTTTAATAGCCGCTGGCCTCACGAAGGGGTCGATTTTTCTGGCATGCGTGTCGGACTTGTCGGCACCGGTTCATCGGCAATCCAATCGATCCCGGTCATCGCCGAACAGGCTGCGGAGTTGGTTGTGTTCCAGCGCACCCCCAACTTCTCGGTACCCGCTGGCCATGGGCCGGTTCCGCCCGAACGAATCGCTGATATCAAGAGTCGGTATCCCGACTACCGCCAAGAGGCCAGGCTGTCACAGGGTGGTGTCCCGGTTGAGGTCACGATGGATGGGGCACGCACCGTGTCCGCTGAAGAACGCCGGTCACGTCTCGATGCAGGGTGGGATGAAGGGGACCTGATCGGTTTCCTCAGCGTGTTCAACGACTTACCGATCAATCAGGAATCCAACGACCTGGTCGTGGAATTCGTCCATGAGAAGATCCGGTCGATTGTCGACGATCCCGATACGGCCGAAACGTTGTGCCCCACGGATCATCCCATTGGTACCAAACGACTCTGTCTCGACGACAACTACTACGCGACCTACAACTTGCCGCACGTCACGCTGGTCGACTTGCGGGCCGAACCCATAACCACGATCACCGAGTCGGGTATCGACACCGCTGATCGCAGCTTCGAGTTCGATGCCCTGGTGATGGCAACCGGGTTCGATGCGATGACCGGAGCGCTGGTGGCATTCGATATCACCGGCCGCAATGGCATGACACTGAAGGAGAAATGGGCGGATGGCCCCGCCACCTATCTCGGTCTTACCGTGACCGACTTCCCCAACTTCTTTGCAGTGACTGGCCCCCAGAGCCCGTCGGTGCTGTCGAACATGGCGGTGTCGATTGAGCAACATGTCGAATGGATCACCGACTGCATCGACGACATGCGCACACACGGTTTCGATGCGATCGAACCCACCGAAATGGCGCAGGCTGGCTGGCAACAACACAACAACGATTGCGCCGATATCACGCTGTTCGCCAAGGCCAACTCGTGGTATATGGGGGCCAACGTTCCGGGTAAACCCCGAGTCTTCTTGCCGTACGTCGGCGGCGTCGGCACGTACAGACAACTCTGCGACGCGGTCCGTGACCAGGGATATCTGGGTTTCAGCCTGTCCGGCTCAGACGCTTCACAGTGCAACGATGGTGTGATCGCTCAAGCCCAGCCCGATGTCTCGATGATCCTCTCCATGATGGACGAGATGGGTCTGCCCCCAATCGAGTCGATGAGTCCAGACGAGGCCCGTGGTTTCATGGCAGCATCGGCAGAACAGCGACCGCCAGGCCCTGACGTTGGCGAAATCATCGATGGAACCTTCCCTGGAGCAGGCGGCGAGCTGGCGTACCGGCTGTATCGGCCGGCAACACCGGGACCTCATCCGGTGGTTGTCTACTTCCATGGCGGCGGTTGGGTTCTCGGAGGCGCCGACAGCGACGATCCGTTGTGTCGCGACCTGTGTGTGCAGTCAGACTCGATTGTGGTCTCGTGCGACTACCGCCACGCGCCCGAAGCTCGGTTCCCGGCCCCCGTCGAGGATGGGTACGCAGCGGTGCAATGGGTTTCTGAACATCTGGAATCTCTTGGTGGTCGACCTGATCCTGTGGTGGTCGCCGGTTGGAGCGCCGGGGCAAACGTGGCTGCGGTGGTGTGCCACCTGGCCCGAGACGCAGGTGGCCCTTCGATCGCCGGCCAGGTGTTGATCAACCCGGTCACTGATGCAGACTTCTCACGGCCGTCGTTCCACGAGAACGCCAATGGGTATGTCCTGACCGAAGGCCTGATGACGTGGTTCTGGGACCATTATTGTGACCTTGAGGACCGCAACGACTTTCGTGCCTCGCCGATCAACGGCAATCTTGCTGGGTTACCGCCGGCTCTGGTGGTCACCGCGCAGTTCGATCCGTTACGCGACGAAGGGGACGCCTACGCGACAGCCCTTGCTGACGCCGGTGTCGACGTGCAACATTTGCCGCTGCGCGGCCAGATGCATACCTCGGTCAGCGGTGTCGACATGATCATCTCTGCCAACAATGCCCGGGCTGAGATCGCCAATGCGATCGCCCGACTCGCAAAAGAGCCGACGTCGTCTTAAGCGCGGCCTATTCGCCCATACGCCGCACTCGTTGTGGAATCCCAGAACCAGCAATGGCCTCGGCGCGGTTCATTACCGACTGACCAGACTCAGGATGGGTCAGGATCCACAGCTGTTCGTTCACAACGGCCTCGAGCACCTTGTCTGCGACTTCTGCCGGTTCGATACCGCTGTCGACACCAGCAGTCAGGAACTCGCCGAAACGAGACGCCTGGTCTGATCCTTCGAGGACCCAGCCGCCCATGCCGTCTGGCTGGTTGCGATCCGAGCGAGCAATACCGGTGCGGACGAAGGCCGGGCACAACACTGACACGCCGACATTCGATCGACTGACCTTGGCTTCGTGCCAAAGACCTTCGCTCAGGCCGACAACGCCGAACTTCGATGCGAAGTACGGAGCCATCATGGGGCCACCAGACATACCGGCCATCGACGCAGTGTTCACAATGTGGGC
>DNHM01000015.1 GCA_003485885.1 Acidimicrobiaceae bacterium | reverse complement strand
GCAACCTGCGCCGATTGAAGGCTCGTATCGAATCCAACCATGCCAAGCAGCAGTTCGAGAGCTGGGGCACGCAGTGATGTTGGCGACCCACCTGTGCCGGGTTACGGCGTGACTGTTCTCGCGCACGAGGGTGGCTGGGACGAGATCCTGCTGGTTGGTGGGCCACTGTTGGTTTTTGCCGCAGTGTTATTCCTGGCCAACCGCCGAGCCAACAGCAAACTGGCTGAAGCCGCCGCCGAGCCCGAAGACTCCGCGACCAACTGAACCTCCCAAGCCGATTCGCTACGGTACGCGAAGTCAAAGGTCCCCGGGACCACAGACCTGTGCAGCTCGGACAGGATGAGCGGAACGAATCCGGACTACCCCGGGACCGCAGATCGGTTAATCGGCGACCCATTCGACGTCGGCGCCGAGGGACCGCAGGTTTTCCACGAAGTTCGGGTGTGCCCGCCGCACCGGTGATGCATTGCGGATCACGGACTCTCCATCTATGGTGGCGCCGACCATGAACAAGGCGATCGTGACCCGAATGATGTACGGGGCGTCGACGATTGCGGCCCGAAGATCGTTGCGTCCAAACACGATGATCCGGTGCGGATCACACACCGTGACCTTGGCCCCAAACTTGGCGAGCTCGGGGACCCAGCCAAAGGCGCCTTCATAGACCTTGTTCCAGAACAACATGTCGCCTTCGGCAACAGTCGCCAGGGCCACCACCGGTGGGATCAGATCGACCGGGAAGTACGGCCATGGGGCTCCCTCGACCTTTTGGAGCATATGTGAGGTTCGGGGCTGTTCGATCCGCAGCCGGTCCGTCGTTGACACTCGGGAGCCAGTCGGCGTGCGCTCAACCTCGACACCAAACTTTTCAAGCGTGCGATCCATCAGCGGGAAATGGTGCTGCACAGAGTGCTCGACACTGACGTCGCCGCCAGTCATAGCTCCAATGGCGAGGAAGGTGAAGATCTCGTGGTGGTCATCGCTGACCTGCACGTCGGCACCAGCGAGCGATTCGACACCATCGATCTTGAGCACTGATGTCCCGATGCCCTCAATCTTGGCGCCCATCTCGACGAGCACGGAACACAGGTCCTGGACGTGAGGTTCACTAGCAGCGTTAACCAGTGTGGATGTGCCCTGGGCCAATGCGGCGCACATAACAAAGTGTTCGGTCGTGGTGACCGACGCGTAGTCGAGCCAATGCGCATTTGCCGAGAACGGGCCCTGGAGACGGATCTCGCGACGGTCACCCCATTCGATTGTGGCACCGAACCCCTCAAGAATGTCGAGATGAGGATCGACCTCGCGGGCGCCGAGTGAACAGCCGGTGGCATCATCGGTCACGTTGAGTGTGCCCACTCTGGCCAGCAACGGCCCAAACATCATCACGGAACTGCGCATGCCTGAGGGCAACGAGTCGATGACCGAACGAGCGTTCAGATCAGCTCCGCTATGGTTGACTTCAATCGTTTTGGCGTCGCGGTCCCATTCGACTCGCGAACCAAGTCCGAGGAAGAAATCGACGACCTTGTTCACATCGGTGATGTCGGGGGCATTCCGAACCGTCATCGTCTCATCGGTCAGAAGCGTGGCGCACAACATTGGTAGCACGGCGTTCTTGTTACCAGAAGGGGTGACGGCACCCGATAGTGCCTTGCCGCCTCGGACCAGAAGACTCTCGCTCATGGGGAGAGCATAGATCTCCTAGACAGTGCGGCGGCGCCGTAGAGGATCCTTCCCTAGCAGGGCGTGTGCAAACACCGCCGGTAAGATCGCCCCCACGTTATGGCACGTGTGGTCAATCAGCACCTGGTCGACCAGGAAGCACTGGAGCAGCTCAAGTCACCGCGAGTCGACTGGCTCGTTGCAGAGACGCCCGATGGTGATGGTTTTGGTTTCTCTGACGGACCGTTTACCCATTGGCGACGCACAATCGAAGTCGCCGACAATCCTGGCGCTGATGCCGACAAGGGCCTCGTGGCGGTTACTGAGACCATCGAGTACACGCTGGCCTTGCCCGTCTGGCGTTTTGGTGCCACGCCGCTGATCAGCTGGCAGCTGCGGCGTCCCCATCGAGTAGATGCTCCATTCTGGGCCCCGCCCGAGCGCTTCGACGCCAAAGGTTCGCAGTCGTTCGCCCTTCTGATCTTCGCTGCATTAGCAGCTGCCTATTTGGGCACATTGTTATCGCAGACCATCACCTTCGTTGCCGAAGAGTTCGACAAGGGAACGTCAACACAAGGCTGGGTCACGAGCATGACCCGTGGCGGCGCTCTGTTGGCTTTGGTCGTTGTCCGAGAGGCAGACCGCATCGGCCGTCGACGCATGTTGCTCCTAGCTGGCACATTATCCACAGCATTCGCAGTGGTCGCTGCGGTGTCGCCCAATATCTGGTTCTTCGGAGCGAGCCAGACCCTGTCTCGGGGTTTTGCGACCGGATTTGGCATTCTGATCGGCGTTATCGCAGCCGAAGAGTCACCCGCTGGTTCACGGGCATGGATCACCTCGGTCCTCACCTTGTTTGCCGGTCTGGGATCAGGTGTTGTCTTATGGTTACTGCCGCTGGCGGGGACGGGTGTCCGTGCATGGCGGATCATCTTCCTTGCGGCTGTGCTGATCTTCCCGGTGTTGTGGGGTTTGTCGCGGCATCTCGAAGAATCGCGGCGGTTCCAGGCTCTGTCCGAACGTAACGAACCGCCAGCCACGATCACACCGGTCATGAAACGACGCTTCGTCATGCTGGCCACAGTTGCTGTTGCACTATCGATGTTCTCGGCGCCGGCATCGAACTTCCAAAATGAGTATCTACGCGAATCCAGAGGTTTCTCGGCGACCCGCATAAGCCTGTACTCAGCGATCGTGAACACTCCGGTCGGTATTGGCGTTGCAATCGCCGGGCCCCAGGCAGATCGGCGTGGCCGCCGCCTGGTCGGAATCATTGGGATCATCGGCGGCATCGGCTTTGCGGTTGTGCGTTACGGGTTCGGTGGGCCGCTGATGTGGATCGCCGGAAGCCTGGCCACGGTGATCGGCGCCGCGACTATTCCAGCACTTGGTGTGTACGGGCCAGAGCTATTCCCGACATCTCGACGAGGATTAGCCAACGGGCTTCTCACCTGTGTTGCCGTCGTCGGCAGTGTGGTCGGTCTGATCTTTGTTGGCCAGGTCACCGAACACCTTGGTTGGAGCTTCGGCAAGGCGTTCGCAGTGTTGGCAGTCGTACCGCTGCTGGCAATCTTCGTCGTGGCCAGGTATCCCGAAACCGCACAACGAGCCCTCGAAGATCTCAACCCCGAAGACCGTCCCGGCCCAAGCCAGCTTGGCCCGGCTCAGACCGATACAGACCCGGCCGGCCAGACGCCTCGATCGTAAGCACGCCCTCGACGAAAATGTCCTTGCCATTAACGTGGGCCACTCGTTCATCCCAGGTCTCGGTCAACTCAGGGGTGTCGGCTCCAGCTCGGTCTGCATCGGCACGAACGGCAACCTGCAGCCACTCAGTGGCGAACGCTAGGGCGTTCTCAACCGAACCGAAGGTGGCTTGATCCTCGAGGTGAACCCGAAACTGGCCTCGAGAGGGCTGAGTAATCGTTGCGCTTCGCTTGACCCGCACCCGACCAACAACCGCTCCCACTGCGTTCGCTACATCGGCAAAATCCGGGATGATCGCTACTGTCCCGGCCTTGGCCGCAACAGTGTCGTAATAGGTCGCTGCTGACGCTCCTATCGCCGTAAGCGGGGCGCTCAGTGACACCGCTACCGTCGCAGCCTTCTGATGTCCCGCCAACGACGCGGCAAGTAGAGCGTCGCTGCCTCGGTGATCGATGGAGTCAGATTCGAGCGCCACCCGCAGCACAAACCCGGCCGATCGTTCGGTCAGCACATCGATCACCATGTGCGCCAACGTCTCCGCGTCGCTCGCGATAACCCCGCCATTCGAGTTCGTCTGCCGTGCCAGGATCGCTGCCACCTTGTGCGCCGCCGCAGCATCAGCATCGGGCACGAAACCGATGATTGCGCTGGCGTCGGTCGGCGTCATTGTCGCCGCCCTCACCAGGCCACGAGACTGCAGCCGTGCTGCTGCTCGCTGCTCAAGGCCTGTCGTTGTTGCCATGCTAAGGGGAACCGGCCCGTCGCTCAGCCGCGCGAGTACCTCGGCCTCTCGCCGATCGGTCAGTGTGGCCCCAGCCGGTGCGGTCGACACCAGGAAGTTGCCATGATTGGGATGGCCCATCGGCGCAGCGAGTTGACGATCCAGCTCACTGTGCAGCGACGGGAACGCCATCGCGAGCCGACAGATCGGAATCGCTCGCTCCGGGCCGAGGAGCACAGGTCCGTGTTCATGGCGGGTGTCGATATGGACCTGGCTGTCGCCCCCGAGACCGACGGTCGCCATGGCAACAGCTTCGACCATAGTCCGATGGCTACCAACCACCGCTCCCCCATCGGTGATCGACGGGCGTCCGTCGGCGATCACCGCAACATCGGTTGTTGTGCCTCCAATGTCGACAACCAAACCATCGACCAGTCCAGCCAGGTAGAGCGCACCAATCACGCTTGCAGCTGGCCCCGACAGGATGGTCTCGATCGGCCGGGCGCCCGCAAACGCCGCCGAAACTAGGGAACCATCGCCTCGCACCACCATGAGCGGTGCATCGATGCCGTGCTGTTCTAGAACGAGAGCGACAGCGCTGTTCAATCGGTCGATCGTGCCAACCAGGCGGGCATTGAGCGCAGCGGTCAGGGCTCGTCTGGGGCCGTCGAGTTTGGCACTCAGTTCATGGCTCGCAGTGACCGGCAAACCAGTTACCGACCGGATCAGCGCCGCTGCTTGCTGCTCATGTGCGGGATTGCGGACACTGAATTGGCTGGCGACAGCGAACGCGGACACACGATCGGCAAGAGCGGTCGCCCGATGTTCGATGGCTTCGAGGTCGAGGGGTGATCGTTCATTGCCATGTGCATCGTGGCCGCCATCCATGCTGGTCAACAGGTCTGGTGCAACGGCAGTGCTCAGGCCGGTGCGCTCAAGTTCCGCGGCAGAGAACCCGAACGAGAACAGACCTGCTGGTTCGCCGTGGCCTTCGACTAACGCGTTGGTCGCCAGGGTTGTCGAAACCGACACAAGAGCGATCGTTGCTGCTCGATCGCGGCCGACTCGATCGAGCACAGCACTGACTGCCTGGGCGACACCAATCGAGAGTTCATGATGGGTTGTAGGCGCCTTTGCTCGAGCGACAATCGCGGCCACCCCGTGCACGTCATCGTCGAACAAGACCGCGTCGGTGAACGTACCTCCGGTGTCGATTCCCAACATCAGCGCCATCTGCGGCACCCCATCTCTTACGTCCTGAGAGCCAGAATCACTGCCATTAGGCCAGCAGAATCCGGCGAGCTTCGGTCAACTCGGCAATACGGTGAGCGGCATCGTCGGTGTCGCCACCCACATCGGGGTGTGCTTCCCGCAAAGCGCTGCGAAAGGTCTTGCGTAAGGTGTCCGCATCCGGGACATCATCGAGCGCCTCGAAACCCAAGACTTCAAGCGCCCACGCCACTGGATTGGCCTGGCTCGATGATGACAGTGCATACCGCTCGAACCGGCTGCTGAGGTGGCTGAGCAGTACATCGTCGCTATCGGCGTCGCCCTGCCATCCAATCGCTCGACGGATGACCTTCATGACGTCGGCCCGAGGGCCCGGCTGAATGGTCCCAGCCGAATACACCGCGGCAAGCACATACTGCGGTGCCGCTTTGTGTTGTGCCTCAAAGTTGAGGTGAAGTTTGTTATTTGGCAGCCGTTCCAACAGATGGACGGAACGGGTGAGCCCGATGCGATCCTTCTGTAATCGATGCCGCAGCCGGGGCTGAGGAATTCGTTGCCCCTGTTCGACCTGATAACTCAGGATCTCAAGTTCCTCGAGAAGTTCGGGGTCGATCATCTGGCTGTACTTCGCCACGATTGCTCCGAGCAGGAGCCCGCCAAAACCAGGCGAGTCATCAACTGGCAAAGTCGCTCGGCCAATCGCTACCCGTCGGGTCGGAGCAATGGGGCGCGAGTGATACACCTCAAGTTCGGCCAACATCACAAAGCATGAGGTTAGTACTGCATTGACGAAACGGCTTTACCGAACTTCGGTCGTTAGACGAGCCTGCGCATGAATTCGTGGAGTTGGGTGGCCATTTCCTCGATATCGGTGTCGCTAAGACCTTCGATCTCACCCGATAGCGCATCGCTTAGGTCGGCCGACTGATCGACGACCGAACCCCACACGTCTGCTCCGAGGCCGTACGGCAAGGTCATCTGATGGACTATCGACGCCGTCTCAACCAGGGCAACAATACCCTTTGCATCGTTTGGGTTCTTGCGGATGCGTCCGGCAGCAACGAACAGGTCCGACATGACATTGACGGGATCGACGCCTGGCACGCCAGCACCGAACTCGCGTTCATCGGCGTCGGCGACGTCGAGCGATTCGAAGACTTCGTCGACCTTCGCTTCGTCTCTTTCGTAGACAAACAGATCACCGTTCTTGTCGAACGCATGAGAGATGCCTTGTTCGCCAAGGCGGCGCAACAGTCGAGTGTGCTGATCGTCGTCGAGTTCGCCCAGTTCGTAGACCATCGTCGGCTGGGTCAGGTCGAGTGTCGGCATGGCCACGATCTCGGCTTCTGCGACCGCCTCGTCGACAGCGTCTTCGTCTGCTTCCTTGATGATCAACGTGGCGCCCTGCCAGGCATGGTCGATGCCGCTACGGGTGAGCATGCCATCGAGGGTGGAGCGGCCCTGGCCAGTCCACTCGTGGAACTCATAGGCCAACTGGTCGTCGTCGGGTTCACCAACGTTGGACACATCGGTCGGAGCATCCTTCGTTGTTGGAACACCACACTCGGTGCACTCGACGACATCCTCGTCGTATTCGTTGCCGCACTGGAAACACCACACCAGGCCGTCGTTACTGTTTGTCGTCGAAGTCACGACGCAATCATGACCACTCAACCTGCCTACGGCAACCTTGTGTGAATCAATTAGGATCTGGAAGTTGTCGATGTGCGGAGCACCAATGAGCCAAACCCCAGACAGAAACCTTGCGTTGGAACTGGTGAGGGTGACCGAAAGTGGCGCTCTCGCTGCAAGCCGTTGGATGGGTAGAGGTGACAAGGAAGGCGCCGACGACGCAGCGGTCGAAGCCATGCGGCTCATGCTCAGCAGCGTGTCCATGGACGGCACCGTCATCATCGGCGAAGGCGAAAAAGACGAAGCGCCCATGTTGTACAACGGCGAACGGCTCGGCAACGGCACCGGACCGGCCGTCGATGTTGCCGTCGATCCAATCGATGGCACCACGCTCACCGCGTATGGCCGGAACAACGCGATCGCCGTACTGGCTGTGTCCGATGCTGGCACCATGTTTGATCCTGGGCCATTCGTGTATATGGAAAAGATCGCCGTCGGCCCTGAATGCAAAGGCGCTATCGACCTGAATGCGAGTGTCACCGAGAACCTGCATCGCATCGCTGGAGCAAAACGTGACCGTATTCGCAACCTGACTGCGGTCGTACTAGACCGCCCTCGTCACGAGAAACTCATCGCTGAGATCCGCGAAGCCGGCGCCCGTATTCAACTCATCCCCGATGGCG
>DNHM01000047.1 GCA_003485885.1 Acidimicrobiaceae bacterium | reverse complement strand
CTGAGGATCAGGAGCTGCGTAGCGCCGTGATCGGTTCAGTTCGTGCCGCCCGCAGTGCAGGATAGGTACCGGCGATCAGCCCGATGACGGCACCGAGTCCAACCGCTGCGAACGGCAAATATCCCTCGAGCACAGGGGTCCAGTCGCGGACCGCAGATACAGCCACGATCGTGAGCACCCCTACCGAGGCGCCGATGATCCCGCCAAGAAGGCCCGTCACCGTCGACTCGAGCAGAAACTGCGCCGCGATATGGCGGCGCGCCGCTCCAAGCGCACGGCGCAGGCCGATCTCCGGAGTCCGCTCAAGGACCGACACCAGCGTGACATTGGCAATACCGAGGCCGCCAACCAGCAGAGACACTGCACCGAGGACCACGAACAGTGCGTTGACATCACCTTCGACATCCTGACGAACAGCGGTGTAGCCCTGTGAAGCCTGTGTCCGCAACGACTCGGGATCATCCGGGGTCAGTGCAATCTGCACCATGTTGGCATCCGTACCGCTTGCGGTGACCGTCATACGGTCATTGGCGAGCACGGTCGTGGCTCCAACCGCAGCATCGATGTGAACCTCGGCCGGCGCACTAAGCCCGAAGAACTCGCGGGCCGTGCCGTCGGGCATCACGATGGCGTTGAGCAGGTCAGGTTCTCGGGAAACATCGTCGATGATCCCGAGCACCGTGAAACTCTGTTCGCCGATGAAGATCGCAGGTTGCGTATCGAGGCGGAAGATGTTCAGTCGCTGTGCGGCGGCAGGTCCGAGTACCACGACAGGGTCGGCCCGATCGCTATGCCCGTTGTCGAAATACCGACCGGTACGGATCGATCCACGCACGGCGTCGAGCAGCCCACCTGACGTCGCTACCACGTTGATCTGATGTTCGTTGATACCCAACGGATCGACAACCGGAACAGACCGAGACAACGCACCCGAGACGTCAACGTCACTTTTGGTTCCCGCTGCTTCGACGCCATTGAGTCGAACAAGACGGACCTCGGCATTCCACGGGATCGAACTCGTGGCGTCACTGCCGCCGAAGCCGTTCTCGGCTGGCGACACAACAATACGAGTCTCAGTCAGTTCGTCGAAGCGGCTCACGATTTGATTGCCTGCCGTCTTTGCAAGCCCCAGTGTCGACACCAATGCCGTGATACCAAGGACCGTGCCAAGCGCGGTGAGAGCGAGACGACCCGGGCGCCCAAGCAGGCCGCTGATCATTTCTTCGAAGAGGTCGCGGATGCTCAGTTTCGGATGTTGGACGACCGAGCGATCGCGCACCTGTGGCGTGAGCGTTGTCATGACGTGTGCAACATTCCGTCGACGATGCGCACTTGACGTTGCGCCCGGCGAGACACATCGAGGTCATGGGTGATCACGGCAAGGGTCAACCCGCCGTGATGGAGATCATCGAAGACCTCCATAATCTCGCCCGACATCTCGGTATCGAGGTTTCCCGTGGGTTCGTCAGCGAGCAACAAACTCGGTTCGGTCACCAGCGCTCGAGCGACCGCTACTCGCTGACGTTCGCCACCCGACAATGTCTTGGGTGTAAACGACAACCGGTGACTGAGCCCTACACGCTCAAGCGCGTTCTCGGCCCGCTGGCGCCTTTCCTTGCGGGGCATGCGGTTGTAGATCTGGGCGAGCTCCACATTCTCGAGCACCGATCGATGACTGAGCAGGTGGAACGACTGAAAGACAAACCCGATTCGGCTGCCGCGCAAACCAGCTCGTGCGTTGTCTCCCAACTCACCGGTGTCGATGCCGTCAAGGAAGTACTTGCCCGTAGTTGGTTTGTCGAGCAGACCTAAGAGATGCAGCAGCGTTGATTTTCCCGAGCCCGACGGCCCGATGATCGAGACATACTCGCCCTGATCAATCGTCAGGTTCGAGGGCTTAAAGGCCTCGACCGGTGGTGGTCCAGGGAAGGTGCGTCCGACCTCGCGCAGCTCGATGACGGGTGGCCCGATCGGCGGTTTGGCCACCATGTCCTGTTCGAGATCGACCGACATGGTCAGCTCCCGCCCTCGTCGGCAACCGCTGCTGGCGCTGGCTGTTCGATACCGATGACCACAAGATCACCGGCCTGGAGATTGCCACCAATCGGGATGACCTCGACCAGCGAACGATTCTTGTCCTGCAGCCCGACCTCGACCGGCACCAGGTCGGTGCTGCCGTCGGCACGTTCAACTTCGACTCGCGACGAACCATCGGCGCCAGCAGATAACGCAGCCAACGGCACAGCAAGCACCTCGCCTTCGCTGCGCTCAAGTGGGATCTGCAGCCGGAAGTTCACACCGACCAGTTCGGACACGTTGTACTCGCCTGTTGGGGTAACCAGCATGTAGTAACGGGTATCGGCCACACCATTGGTGCCTTTGCGGTCGGCTAGCTCAGTAATCTCACCTTCGACTTCGATATCGAGCTGTTCACTATCAATCAGCACCCGTTGACCGACCTCGAGCAGTGGCCGGTTGGATTCAGACACACCGGTTGTTATGCGAACCCTGGTACCGCTGATGCGCATGACCGAACCGTTCACGAAGTCACCCCGTTCGACGTCGATCGACGTCACCGTGCGTGGCAGGTTGGGTAGGAAAACGACCTCGGCAACCGGGAAGGTCACACCGATCTCTTCTTCGAGCTCAGCGAGATCGGCCTCGGCGTCTTCAAGACGTTCCTGGGCGTCAGACACGCCCTGCTGCGCGCTGGATGTGTCGACCCCGTCACTGTCCTCGGCGGCGCTGATCGCGTCGGCATCAGCCAATGCCTTGCGGGCCGTATCGAGTTGTTCTTGGGCTGCGTCGACCCGTGCTTGTTCTGCGTCCTGGGCCGCCATCACGGCCTGGTTTGCTTGGTCGACACCCTCGTCTGCGAGTTCGGCTCGTTGTACGGCATCGATTGCCTGCAATAGCGAGTTAGAAGGCCGATCGGCGTTCGCTTCATCCAGCGTTTCTTGGGCTCGTACGATCTGGTCGAGCAACTTTTGGCGGGCCTGGGCGTCGCGAGTCTGCTGGACAAGTGACGGCGGCTTCAGCAGATCAGACAACCTGTCGTTCGCATTCGCGAGTGTCGTGCGAGCAGATTCAACCGCTTGTTCGGCCGCCTTGATTTGGGCTTGCTCGCCCTCGTTTTCCCCCCGAGGTTCGTACCCGGCTTCCTCGTACATGGCCTCGATGGCATCTTCGGTCGCAGAGCCGTACAAACGGTCTGGTTGGACCGCAAGGAAACCCAGGCGCGCGAGTGATACCTCGAGCTGCAACACATCGTCGCCTTCGAGGCCAGGCTTGAACTCACGGAACGTTGGCAAATCGCCCTCGAGCACAAAGACCGGACGACCACTTACCTCGATGATGACATCACCCTCGTTGACCTCGGTATCGATCTCGGGGACCCGCCCGGTCACTACCCGAGCGGAGCCGTCTCCTAAGGCTGAGTCGAGTTCCAGATCAAGAGCGCCTTCGAACTCGGCGTCGCCCCTGACGACGACATCGTTCGATAGTGCCGTCGCCTCGACTGGCACCGCAATCAGCGATGCCTCGGGTGCGGCGACCACAGCCCGTGCGTCCTCGGGCGATTCAAGTTGCTGGCCGAGCACGTAGCCACCGACGCCAAAGGCCACAGCTACGGCAACCACTGCCAGAAAGAGTCGTTTACGGCTTGTCATCTGTCCTCCATGGAGCGCATAACAATGACGGGGGAAAGTAAGGACTGGGTGAGAGTTGTCGAAACAGCTGGTGTGGATCGACAACCACCAGTAGAGCTACATACTGGCCCATGTGCGGAACGGGTCGACAGAAGATGGGACCAAGGCTCTCAGCAAACCTGGCGAACGACTACAGAGTTCACTGGTCGTCCCGACGGGAGCGAGATGGAACATCATGATGGCGATTGCAGCTCCGCTATGCGGAACCGGTTGTCGTCGAGAAACTCTCGTTCATAGTCGGATCGCAACTGCGCGAGTTCGTCGGCAAACCCGAGCCGGCAGTCGAACCCAGCTACGGCAACGTCCCGCTCAAACGCAGCAAGGGCAGCAAGGGCATCGAGGGCATCGGGTGAGGCGACCTGGGTCACACCATTGGTCGCAACAAGTTCGATGTCGAGTAGCCGTGCATAGACATCATCGCTCAGCGCGGCTTCGTTCACGTAGGAGTAACCAGCGGTGTTCATGCATGCCGACCAGTCTTGTTGAAAGCGAATGACTCGGGGGTCGGCATTCAGGCGTGAGTTCAGCGAAGACAGTTCGGGAGCGAAGGCGTCGATCAGGGCTACGGACGCAACGATGTCGTTGTACGATTGTTCCCAACAACCTGGGGCCGGCTCGATCGATGTGTTGGTCGGTGCACGTAGATCGCCCACGAGTGCCCGGTCGTAATCCACCTGTTGTTCGGGGGTGAGCGATGCCACGTAGTCGAGGTTTGTTGCCACAGCGTCTGCGGTTTCCCGTGCAGCCTCAGAGACCACAGCATCAATGAACGACACCGTGATGCCTAAGCCATTGATCTGCGTCCAGGCACGAGAGCCGTCACCCACAAATGCGCCTGACCGGAATGCTTCTTCGGCCGGACGGACTGCATACAAGAAGCCTGCCTGCTCCATGCACTGCAGCATGGCTTCATCGGCCAAACGTTGCCGCGAGATCAGCTGATAACGGCGCCGCTCCGGCTCACTCGCAAATCCGAGCTCAACTTCGAGCGGGAAGGCGACGGCCGTCTCGACGCCGAGGTCACTGGTTGCCTCGATCGGGTTGAAGGTCTCGGGCGCAGCGTCTGACCCGCACGCCGTCAAAAGGACGGCCACCACAATCGACGCGACGAAGTACCGAACCATCTCGCGAGCGTACGTCACCCCCATGACACGATCGGGGCATCGTCCCCTCGGACTCAGCTACACACCAAGGCCAGCTAGGCGACTTGCCATCGACCGGGTTCCACTTCGACCGCCTCGCCCCGCTCGTGCATCCGTGCAATATGGAGCGACGCGGTGCGGTGTTCTACCGAATCGGCGAACACATGCTCGACGTGGGGGCGATAGACGAAACGATGCGCCATCATGTCGTCGATCGTGCGAGGTTCGACTAGGAAATCGAGCATCGCTGAGTGCCGCCGGTCGATGATCGCGTGGAACGCATCGATCCGTTCGACAAACTCGTCTCGGCCCTCGATGATTCCCTTGTGGTGAAACGTCACATACCAATCGGCCTCTTCATCACGGATCAGGCGCAGGCTCTCATCAAAGTCTTCGAGGCTTGACCACACGTCGCCGTAGTACGGGCCGAAGCCGGTTAGATCGATGTCGGAGAGGAAGAACACACCACCATCGATGCGGAAACCGCTGTGGCCTCGGGTGTGACCCGGCAGGTGCACCGCCTCGACATTGACGCCACCCAGATCAAACACATGTCCATCGGAGAACCCGTGGGCATCAGGTCGTGGGGTGTAGTGGAACTCATCGAGTACCTGCTGGCCGAAGTCGGCCCGGGTTTGACCCTCGAGTCCGTAGACGTCCATGAGTCCGTCGAGGCTCACAGCACCAAGCAAGTCATCGTGATGAATGTGGATCCGGGCGTCGGAGAACAACCCATTACCAGCCAGGTGGTCTTCATGCGCATGGCTGTTCACCACCGCGTCGATCGGAACGCCCGCACCACCACGTTCAACGACGGTGACCGACGGATCGATAATGATCGTCTCCCCCGCTCCTTGAACGACCACCGAATTCCCGGACGGGTAGGCCCCATTGTCTGGACCGACCAGAACGGTTACCCGATCGGTGAGCTTTCTGGCGTCTTCATTCCACGAAGTCATCAGCTCGACGCTACTTGGATCTGGGCCATCAGCAGTAGCGTGGCGTCGTGGATGACATCGAGCTCATGAACCAAGCGCTGGCCGA
>DNHM01000564.1 GCA_003485885.1 Acidimicrobiaceae bacterium | reverse complement strand
CTATTCGCCCGAACGGCAGTAGCGCCTATCACAAGGTCGAACGCCGAGCCGGCGACTGGGCCGTGGTCTCGGCCGGTGCTGCCGTGTGGATCGACAACGGCACGATCAGCCAAGGCCGAGTCGGGCTGGCCGCCGTCGGCGCCAACACCAACTCGATTGCCGATGCAGCCGCCGCTCTTGCCGGCGCAACACCCTCCGAGGAGCTCTACGCCCAGGTCGGTGCCATCGCCGCCGCTGCGTGTGATCCCCAAACCGACGGACGAGGCACCGCCGACTACAAGCGCCACCTGGCCAACGAACTGACCCAACGAGCGCTCCGCGACGCCGTCGCCCGAGCCACAGCCTGAAGGAGCGACTGATCATGGAAGTAACCGTCAACGTGAACGGGGTCGACCAGACCCACGAAATCGAAGGTCGCCTGCTGCTCGTGCATTTCCTGCGCGACACCGTGGGCCTGACCGGCACCCACTGGGGTTGTGACACCTCAAACTGTGGCACATGTGTCGTATGGATGGACGAGGAGCCAGTGAAGAGCTGTACCGTTCTCGCCGCTATGGCCGAAGGCCACCGAGTCCGCACCGTCGAAGATCTCGAACAAGACAACGTGCTCGACCCCGTACAACAAGGGTTCATTCAAGAACACGGCTTGCAGTGCGGTTTCTGTACGCCTGGCATGTTGATGACCAGCCGGGCCCTTCTTGACCGCAATCCGAACCCCAGCGAAGACGAGATCCGCGAGGCCATCTCCGGACAAATCTGTCGCTGCACCGGCTACTCGATGATCGTGCGATCAGTGCAGTGGGCCGCAAACTACGAATCCGCCGTCACTATCGGGAGTGCATCATGACCGTCACCGAAGATCCCCAGTCATCAGAAGGCCTATCGCCCGAAGGTAACCCGATGGGTTTCGGCAAGATGCTCCGTAAGGAAGACGCTCGCCTGGTTCGAGGCATGGGCAACTTCTGCGACGACGTCGTGCTCCCCGGCATGTTGCACCTGGCGATCCTGCGATCGCCAGTGGCCCACGCCAACATCGTGAGCATCGACAAGTCCGCAGCCGAAGCACACCCCAAGGTCGTAGCCGTCGTCACGGGCGCTGACTTGGCCGAACATGGGCTTGCATGGATGCCGACCTTGTCGAACGACGTGCAAGCGGTGTTGGCCACCGACAAGGTGCGTTTTCAGTACCAAGAGGTCGCCTTTGTTGTCGCCGAAGATAAGTACTCGGCCCGAGACGCACTTGAGCTGATCGAGGTCGAATACGACATCCTGCCTGCGGTCATGGACGTGCGTAAGGCCATGGATCCTGAGACAGCGGTGATCCGCACCGATCTCGATGGCAAAACCGACAACCATTGTTTCGATTGGGAAACTGGCGACGCGGCTGAAACCGATGCGGCGTTCGCTCGTGCCGACGTAGTCGTCAGCCAAGAGATCATCTACCCCCGTGTCCACCCGGCTCCAATGGAGACCTGCGGCTGCGTCGCGGACATGGAACGGGTGTCCGGCAAACTCACCCTGTGGTCAACCACCCAGGCCCCGCACGCCCACCGCACGGTGTACGCGCTGGTGGCTGGGATTCCTGAACATAAGATTCGAGTGATCGCCCCCGACATCGGTGGCGGCTTCGGTAACAAGGTGCCCATCTATCCGGGTTACGTATGTTCGATCGTTGCATCCCTGCTGATCGGCAAGCCGGTCAAGTGGATGGAAGACCGCACCGAGAACCTGGTGTCCACCGGCTTCGCCCGCGACTACGTGATGAACGGTGACATCTGCGCCACCAAAGACGGCAAGATCCTTGCGGTGCGCGGCGAAGTACTCGCCGACCATGGTGCTTTCAACGGCGTTGCCGCACCGGTCAAGTATCCCGCTGGTTTCTTCGGTGTCTTCACCGGCTCGTATGACCTCGAAGCGGCGTACTCATCGATGAAGGCCGTGTACACGAACAAGGCCCCGGGGGGTGTCGCCTACGCCTGTTCGTTCCGCATCACCGAGGCTGTGTACTTCGTGGAACGATTGGTCGACTGTCTGGCCTACGAGCTCGACATGGACCCAGCCGAACTTCGGATCAAGAACTTCATTCAGCCTGAGCAGTTCCCGTACGAGACCAAAACCGGCTGGACGTATGACTCCGGCAACTACGAACCAACCATGCGCAAGGCGCTTGACATGGCCGGTTACGACGAGCTCCGGGCCGAACAGGTCGAGAAACGAGCCAATGGCGAACTGATGGGTATCGGCGTCACGTTCTTCACCGAAGCTGTGGGTGCTGGTCCTCGTAAGGATATGGACATCTTGGGTCTCGGTATGGCCGATGGCTGCGAGCTGCGAGTGCATCCGACCGGCAAGGCCGTCGTGCGACTGTCGGTAAAGACGCAGGGCCAGGGCCACGAGACAACCTTCGCCCAGATCATCGCCGAAGAGATCGGTATCCCGCCCGAAGACATCGACGTCGTTCATGGCGACACCGACAACACCCCGTTTGGTTTGGGTACCTACGGCTCCCGTTCGACACCGGTTTCCGGTGCTGCCGCGGCGCTCGTTGCTCGCAAGGTCAAAGACAAGGCACAGATCATTGCTAGTGGCATGCTCGAAGTCTCGGTGGCTGATCTGGAATGGGTCAAGGGTTCGTTCCATGTCAAGGGCGATCCGTCCAAGTCGGTCACGATCCAGGACATCGCGATGAAGGCACACGGTGCTGGCGATCTTCCTGAAGGCATCGAGGGTGGCCTCGAAGCCCAGATCTGTTACAACCCCGAGAACCTGACGTACCCGTTCGGCGCCTACATCTGTGTCGTCGATATCGATCCAGGGACTGCCGAAGTCAAGGTCCGCCGCTTCATCGCTGTCGACGATTGCGGCACCCAGATCAACCCCATGATCATCGAAGGTCAGGTGCACGGCGGCCTCGCCGACGGCATTGGTATGGCACTTATGGAGATGATCTCGTTCGACGAAGACGGCAACTGTCTTGGTGGTTCACTCATGGACTATCTGATCCCGACGGCGCTCGAGACACCCGACTGGGAAACCGGCAGCACGGTCACGCCGTCGCCGCATCACCCGATCGGGGCCAAGGGCATCGGCGAATCGGCCACGGTTGGTTCACCGGCCGCAGTCGTGAACGCGGTGGTCGACGCACTCAAACCATTCGGCATCCGCCATGCAGACATGCCACTGACCCCATCACGGGTATGGCAAGCCATGCAAGGCAACCACACCCCGCCGATCTAGGGAAGTCCGCCTTTGCTCGTTCCTCGCAAACGCTGTTCGGGTAGTCCGCCTTCGCTCGTTCCTCGCAAACGCTGTTCGAGCTAAAGGGTCGACGGTCCCGGACCGCTTCGCTACCCGTGGCTAGCTGAGGAGTGGGGGACGAGCGGGCGGAGCCGACGGAGGAGGCGACCACAATGACCAGAGGCCATATCCGACGAACGTCGGCCCGAGCGG
>DNHM01000507.1 GCA_003485885.1 Acidimicrobiaceae bacterium | reverse complement strand
TCGTCGCGCAGCGGGTCATATTCGGCAGTCTGTATGTGGGCAGGGGCCAGGCCGGTGAGATCGGTGGCCCGGGCCGGAACGGCATACGGATTGTCGCGGTGTTCAGCTGGCACGAATTGATCCCAGAACCACGCCATGTCGGCAGCTGACAGGAAGTAGCCGGCGGCGTTGTCGACCATCGACGGCCGGGTCTGGTGGTCGTCGAGGCATGGGTAGATAAGTAGTTGATAGTTCAGCGGCAGGCCTTCGTCGCGGGCCCGCAGCGCAACGCCAGCAGCCAGGTTCGCGCCCGCACTGTCGCCTGCGATCGATAAGCGGCCAGGGTCACCACCCAACGAAGCAGCGTTTTCGGCGAGCCATGCCGTGGCTGCCCAACAGTCATCGTGGGGCGCCGGGAAGGGATGCTCTGGTGCGAGCCGATACTCCACCGACACCACCAGGGCTCCAGTTCGGGCGGCCAGCCGTCGGGCCAAAGAGTCGTGACCATCGATGCTCGACAGGACCCACCCTCCACCATGGAAGAAGGCGATCGTGGGTAGATCGGTGTCCATCGAGTCGGCATAGATACGGATCGACAGGTCACCGGCTGGTCCCGGGATTACTCGATCCTCGACCCGGGCGAGTGCGTCGCCAGTTGGTTTGGGTGCCCGGGAATAGTTGGCTCGGGCCTGCTCGGGTGTGCCCTCGCTTAGGGCAGGGATTCCGGCGGCTTTGGCTGCAGCGAGCATTTTGGCGATATCGGCGTCGACAGGCATACCTGAGTCTTACCCATCGACACTCCCCGCCGAAAAACTACCGCCCCTGGTTTGCCAGCCAGCTGCGATGTTTGATGGCGGCTTTGCGGGCCTCTTTGGCCAACGATTTGTCGGTCACGATCTTCCCCGCTGTGTCGAGTACCCACGCGACCTCGGCTTGGTCATGGCGCCAGAGTTCTTCGATGAAGTCGCCATCGATCATCTGAGCGGCGTTCTGGAACACCTGATCAAACATCTCGGTGTCGCCACCAAACACGCTCAGCATGTCGACAACCGGCGTCAGGTTGATGAACGCGCCCACGTCCTCGCTGGTAGCCAGGTCATGATCCAACAGATAGTCGGCGGCATACGAACCAGCCGGCGAATCGAGCAGCTGACGCACGATCGGGGCGACCATCGCCGGGTCATCGGCCGCGTTAAACACCTTGAAGCCGACCAGGCGTTCTGGTGCATCACCGTGGATCACACAGCCAGCGACCAGTTCGAGCCGGTTGGCCAAGTCCAGATCGGTCCGCCACCGCGCGAGCACCTCGGCACCACTGAGCCCGGACGCCAACGCGACGCGCACCATCTGCTGTGCCGAGGCGTCTTCGATGCTTTCGATCTCGTCGAACGTGTATCCCGCCTGGCGGACAATATCGGGGAACACATGGCGACCAAGGGGCGTGAGTTCGATCTCGCCGCCACTGCTGTACTCGATGCCGCTCCCCGCCTGCGTCGATCGGTCACGGCCGTGCCATATCACCAGGCCGAAGCGCTCCAAGCCTTCGAACAACTCCCCCACTGCCGCCACTACGGTCGTATCGAAGAAGTCGACGCCGATGTGGGCACGTTGATCAGGTTGCTGCATCGCAACCACCTCGAGGGCCTGTGTCGTGACATCCTCGACTGGCAAAACCGTGCCCTCGACCAGCATCAGGCTAACCCAATGGGGTACGCCGTCGTCGAGTAACTCCCGCTGCTCGTCCAGCCATGGCGGGGCAACTTCGGTGGAGGACAAGAACCCGCCGTGCAACACCAGCTGAGCGAGTTGAGTCGCCTTGTCGGTTGCGTCGAGGTCGAACCAGGCGAGATCGGATCGGATCTGTGTCTGCAGACGTTCCACCGCCCCGCTAGAGCTGGCGAGGTCATCGATCAGCGTGAGCCATCGGAAGTCGAGGCTGGAAGTCACACGCTCGTCGATGTCGCCGGTCGCAAGTTTGGCGACGAGTTCACGGGCATCAGCAAGCTTGATATTGCCCTCGATGGTCAGCGCAATGCCGTGTTTCGCCGCGTGCGCAGCGAACCCGTCGACCATACGCACGACATCGCTGGCTGTCGCGCTGGTTTCGACCTCGGCCGGTTGCGACGGCACGAAGACGAACGGCAGCGGGATCTGCGGCTCTGGCTCTGAATTGGGCATCAGGGGGATGTCGAGCAGCGACTTTCCCACTCCGAACTTGGCGTCGTCGCTGGCAGCGAAGTCGAAATCCATACCGCCATCGTGCCAGATACCTCAGCTGTTCGGCACCGCAGCAGGAGTCATTACTTCAGCTCGCAGCGATGACGAAGCGTGTCCCGAATGCGGTGACCTCGAGGCCGAACGGGCCGTTCAGATCTGCGGCCAGTCCGCGGGTGGCAAGCAGCTGAGTGGAGTGCGCAGGGGCGTCGGCGCTGAGCACCAATGCAGCCATGCCCTGACCCTTCTCCCGCAGGTGGGCCGCAACCGCCGCAGCGAACAGGCGACTTTCGTCGAGCGGCGACACCATCTCGATCACGGCACCCCAGGGAGCGGTTGCATGGGCCACGAGCACACCTCGCTCAGCATCTGGTTCGGCGTGGGTTACGTCGAGGCCAAGGCCGTGGCCGTATGCCTTGGCTGCCACCGAAGCATCGTCGGTGGCCACGATCACCCGCATGATTCCTGACAGGCGAGGCGCCTCGACAGCTGGATCGTCGGGCTGAGCGACGGACCCTGTCGGGTAAACCCGCATCAGCACGCCGTGGGTCGAGTTCGGATGCACATCACGACCGGTTGCAGCTGGCATCAGTGGCAAGACGTTCATCCCCCGCATCGCCAGCTCTTGGGCCTCGGCGTTCGGGTCAGCTGCCTCGAGCATGAGCGCATACAGCCCAGTCCCCCGGCGGTCGAGGAAACGGTTCAACGCGATGCTGAGCGGCGCGTCAGGATCACTCGGCGCCATCAGCTCGACATTGCTTCCCCCCGGTGGCTGGCACATGCCCACGTGGGCACCGAGTTCAGGCACCGTTCGAGCAGACATGTCGTTCACGTACATGCCAAAGACGGAGTGGAAGGTGTCAACCGCAACCAAATACTCGGCCGCAGTCATGGCGATGGCAATTCGAGGAAGCCCAGTGATCATGCTCAAGCCTTGCCGCTGCGGGGTCGCCAATGCAATCGCGAGCGCTGTGTCTCGCATTTAGGTGATCAGAACCACCAGGTCACCTACCTGCACCATGCCAGCAACGGACGTGGTTGCGAACGCTCCCAGGTCGGCGTTGTGTTCGCGCACGATCGTCTTGAGCACCCGCAGGTCCCGGGTGACGTCGGCCTGGGCGACCGTGGTCATCACGCACCGCAGCGTCGGCCAGATGTGATCGATCTCAACCGCTCCAATCCGCAGCCGGTGCCCCATCCACGCGTCCTCGGCAAAACCGGTCACGTCGTTGTCGGTACGGATGAAGATGTTTGGACGGAAGCGTCGGACGTTGGTGTCTGCATCGTCGCCGATCAGCGAACCCAAATGGTCGAGTGTTCCTGTTGTCAACAGGTGCAGGTGCGCGGAATCGAAGAACGTGCCGGTCGCCAATCCGTACCGGTCGGCACCGGCAGGAAGCTGGCGGGGTTTGCCCTCAAGAACCTCGGCGGCTGGCATCCCGGCAAAGATCGTGTCGGCATCGAGCTCACCGAAGACCTCGGCGCTCGATCCTGCCCGCTCGACAATCACCTCTCGCCCGAGCCGTTCAGACACCTGCGCCGATGCAGTGTCGTCGGTCGCACGAAAGGTCTCGCCGTCGGGTGTGGTGATCAGCGGGCCGGAGTCACCTGGATCAGCGTCGTGGCCGAACGATGCGGACCATCCCAGGAGTTCTCGGGTCCGTTTCGCGGTTAGCACCCGGCCTTCTGGTTCACGCACCCCGAACGCCCGATCGCCGACAACACCCGTAGGACCAACCCGCGCTGCCTTCAACTGCTCACCCTGCATCGACTTGACCGGATACCGGAACAGTGCCTCGACATGGCCGACCAACAACTCGCTCATCAGACCTGGCCGATGTTGTCGAAGTCACCGGAACGTCCGGCGCCACCAGCGAAACGACGGGCACCCGAAATACCTTCGGCAGCGACGGCTCCCTTGCTCGCAACAAATTCGTGCTCGAGCGCTGCACCGAGCTCCATGCCATAGGAGTTCTTCGCCGAGGCAACGTCGGCCCGCATGCACATTTGGGGAAAGCGGGAGATCTCGTGTGCGAGCTCCTCGGCCTTGACCCGTGCGTGGCCTTCGGGCACAACGTATTCGCACAACCCGATACGTTCGCATTCGTCGGCCATGACTTGGCGGCCAGTCATGATCAGGTCGAGCGCTCGCCCTTCGCCGACCAAACGGGGAAGCCGGACCGTGCCGCCGTCGATCAGCGGGATACCCCACCGTCGGCAGTACACACCCATATAAGCGGTCTCTTCCATCACCCGGATGTCGGCCCACAT
>DNHM01000417.1 GCA_003485885.1 Acidimicrobiaceae bacterium | reverse complement strand
AAGTCACCGTTCTAAGTCACCGTTGTACGCCACTGTTGTACGTCACCGGTTTATATCGCCCGAGCAGAGGCGGCGTCGCTTCGCTGTATCTCTGAGCGCGGTTGGACTTTGGGTGGTCTGCCGCGTCTTGGTTACAGGTCCGCGAGCTCAGCAAATTGCTGGCGCCGCGATGCCTCAAGTGCTGCGACCCAGGCTGCGTCGTCTACTTCTCCGCCATCGTTCCATTCAGGAAGGAGAGGATCATGTGTCGGCCGTTCATTCCTCATGCCTTCCATTCAAGACGTTGCAGCTGTTTCGTGGGTGTCGTTTAGATGACAGTGCAGTGACGGTTCGACGTGGCAGTGGCTGACCGGCCGCGGTACGTGGTCGAGGGGTCGCAGTCTGGCCCGATGCGCCTATCCGGGTTCGAGGTCGTTCGCTATGGCTGTCACAGTGTTATGTCCACGGTGATGGGGTTGGTTCTTCGAATGACCACGCTCCAGGAACCATTGCCAGCCGATGTCGAGGTCCATCTGCAGTAAGGTCGCCGGTCTCATAACCCGCGTCGCCGTGCCACATGACAGTGGGTGGTTCCTTACGAGCCATCTTGGTCAGATAGAAGGGCGGTTCGCGGTCAGCGATAGCTCGCAGAGCCTGGCTGGTGGCGCTGAACGATGCTAAGTGCCGCAGCGTCACCCAGGTCGGTGGAACCAACTGCACATCGCCAGTGGCGTGTTTCGCAAGAGCTTCAGCTGGCGTCACCCACAGGTGGTCAACGATCTCACCGCCGTCGATGGTGACGTCTCCGTCAGTGCCTGGTGGTGCCTCGGTTGCATAGAACCAAGTAGAAAAGCGGCGAGGCACCACCAACGGCGGCATCCAATGCGAGAACGGCACAAGCTGCGACTGGTCGACGACGAGGTCGGCCTCTTCAAGAGCTTCGCGACTTGCTGCCCGACGGCTTGCGTCGACGATGTCATCGCCCGCCTGAAAGTCCTCGGGATCGACCTTGCCGCCTGGGAAAACCCAGTTGCTCGCAAAGGTGCCTTTGGCGTTGCGCTGCACCATCAATATCTCAGGCCCGGAGTCGCCGTCGCGGAGTGCCAGAACCGTGGCTGCCGGTGTGGCAGGGTTCGAAGCATCATGCTCATCCATCCATGCTCGGAAACGTTCAGAAAGTGAAGTCATCGTCGTCGAACCTACAACGTCGAGCGCTGCCGTTGGAAAGCCATGCGAAGATGCGACACTGCCAGAGTGGCAATCGAACATCGAATGGTGCACTTTCGGACCAACGACATCACCGAGGTGACCAGCGAGATCCAGGAGATCGCCGAACGAGCGAATGGTCGTGAGTGGATCACGATTTCGCCCTGGGTCGACCCCGAGCACTTGCCAGAGATTAGTCTCCTGCGCCGGATCTTCTCCGGCCGAGGTTCAAAGGTTCCCGAGGTGACATGGGTGCCAGCGGTGGGCAACGAACCCGCCCAGTTTGGGCTCTTGCATGCCCGTGGCGCAAACGCCCATGGCATTCTGGCGGACTCCGATGCCGTAATCCCGCCGACATGGATCAAGGTCAGTGACCATTCGAAGCGAGGCCTGCTATTTGGGGTCCATCCAGACACCACGCCTGGACAGGTCGTTGACTTTGCGGTCGCAGCGTCGGAGGTCCTCGCCGATGTACCGACTGATGACCGCTGGGTAGCCCAGGTTTCTACGGTCGCCCGCTAGCGACGTTCCCGTAAAGCCGGTGTGTGGCGCTGGGGCTGGGGCTTTGTGTTGGGGTATGGCGCCTCGTCGGCTGTGCGGTTCGCCCAGTGCGTTCTACACACAGAGCGTTCTAACTGTCCAGCAACGCAGACCGCAGCAACGGTTCGTCGAGACCAATGACCCGGCCTCGGGCTATCTCGATTGGCCCTCTCGACGCGGCCCGCCAAGCGCCTTGAACGTCCATTCACTGATGGCGTCGATGAACTGTGCCTGCTCTTCCTGGGTCAATTCGACCAGACAATCGCTGCCGCTGCCCGGGCTGAGCTCAAAGCAATCACTGAGCAATACGAGCTTTCACCGACAGGCCTCCGAACAGTGACCGTTGGGTCATCTCGTTGATCCGTCGGCTCTGCATGCTGAGTAACGCACGTGCAACCGACGACTATGCCTCGAGGTGCCGCGTGAGCTGGCCAGGGCTCATCATCACTGCTGCTGTGGCCTCCACAGCCACAACGTCGACAGATCGACCTTCGTCGTTGAGCGTGGCCATATCGCCGATGAACACACCAGGAGAGCGAAGCCCACAGACCGGTTCGGTCCCGGTCCCGGAAACAACCACGATCTTGACCAGCCCAGCTGTCACGTAGAAAGCCTCTTGGACCGGTCGCCGATACTCACGAGCCGGGATCGCTTCTCGAGACCGACCTTGCGGAAGGCGTTTTTCTCACCCATGTCGAATCACGATCTTGACGACGAGGTCGTCGAAGGTTGGTTCGCCCAACCCATCGCTGCATCGCACTGTGTGGACGTTGTCGGTGCTTTCAACGATCATGCCAGCGCTGCCCAGCCACGACGAGTCGACGCCGTCGAAGGACCAGCTATTCCAAATGTCGACTGACCGAGTCTTACGGCCAACTACCTCGAGGGTGACTTGTTCGGGCGATGTGTGCGTCCAGATAGCGATCGGGGAAACGACCACACCGTTCGCCCGCAGGCTGCCCTTGTCCGCAGCAACCTTGAGTGCTTGTGCCCGCGTGGGGGACGACTCAAGACGAGTTATCTCGATGGTGTCGCCGTCCTTGACGCTCAGCTGGAGAAGCGAATGCACAACGTCGCCCTGCCATTTGGTCTTTCGACCGTTGCCGCTACGAAAGGCAGCCGCCAGGCTGGTGCTCACGACGCGCTCCACGGATCGACCGATTCGTCGGGCCACCGCATACGGACATCTTTACAAACCGATGCCTGACGCAGGCCCGTGAGTTGCATCGCCTCGGTGCGGCCAGTGCGTGGATTAGTCCGACGAGGCGCCTTGCCCGACGCCATTCGGTCGATGTCGTCGGCATCGAAGTGTGAGCCGTGAGTCGCTTCGGCAGACGCCATCCAGAACCGCTCAGCCTTGACCGCCAGGCTCGGCTTCTGGTCGTCGATCGTTGTGTCGAGCGGCATATCTGGGGTCCAGGTCAGGTCCGTGCTGGTCGACGTAGAGGGTGTAGCTCCCGCCGTGCCTGCGATTAGGGCGTGATCGGGCAGTTGCAGCGAGTCTGCGTCGCTTGGCGTTGGTTGAGCAGCTTTGGGCACTGCCAGGCTGTCAGTGAAGGCCGAACGGCTTGCGGTCGCTGAAGCGGCCACGTCGGAGTCGATGGTGGCCACTGGGCGAGGCGAGGGCTGGGCGGCAATGGCAACGGTGCGTTCAGCTTCGGTGGACTGGGTGGGCAGCATGGTCGATGCGAGCGGCTGAGCCATCGGGTGGTGCTGGGCCTGGGGAGAGGCCATCGGCTGGGGGCCCGGTTGGTACATGGCAAGCAGTGGTGGCTGCTGCTCGTCGAGTTCGGTAACAAATGTGGTGTTGCCGTATTCGTCAACCGGGAGTTTCTCGTCGTCGAACCGATAGATCCGGGGAATGAATCGTCGGTGCTTGAGCGGCTTGCCGATCCAATCGATCCCGATCGTCACGAGCGCGATCAACGCCATGAGGGCACTGAACACGATCATCATTTCGGCTGTACCCATAACGTCTCTCAGTGATGTCTGACCTCACAGAAGAATCTAGTGTGTGGAGATGCCTTCACAGATGCAGCTCAGCCGGTCGATCGTAGATCGCGTCGCCATCGTTACCGGAGCCGGGTCCGGTATGGGACGGGCGACTGCCGTTCTGCTGGTGTCCGAGGGGGCGTCGGTCGTGGCGGTCGACCGCGACGCCGATGGGTTGCAGGCGCTCTACGAACTCGTGCCCGACGGTTCGCCACTGCACCTTGTGGCGGCTGACCTGACCGCTTCAGACGCTCCAGCGACCATTGTGTCGGCTGCACACCAGGCGTTCGGTGAGGTCGACATCATCGTTAATGCCGCAGGCGTGTCGTTCCCGGTGGAGCTCACCGACGAGGGTTTCGCCGATGCGTGGCGGCTCACGTTCGCTGTCAACGTTGATGCCCAGGCACATCTGATCGCGGCATGTCTGGCAGATCTGCAACGCAACGGCGACGGGCGCGTCGTAAACATCGCGTCGACCGAGGGGCTTGGAGCGACTGCTCCGATGGCCCCGTATACAGCGAGCAAACACGCGGTGGTTGGCCTGACCAAGTCACTCGCAGTGGAACTCGGGCCATCGGGCGTGACCGTCAACTGCATCTGCCCAGGTCCGATCAACACCGGCATGACCGCTGATATCAAGGATGAACACAAGGCAATTTATGCCCGGCGTCGGACGGCACTGCGGCGCTACGGCGAGCCCGAAGAAGTCGCGCACATGATTCTGTCGTTGGTGCTGCCGGCCTCATCCTTCACGACCGGTGCGATCTTGACCGTCGACGGTGGCCTGTCTATTCGCAGCAACTGAAAAGTTACGTCCCCAGGGGA
>DNHM01000378.1:1938-6128 GCA_003485885.1 Acidimicrobiaceae bacterium | reverse complement strand
CGCCGCCATAGGCCTCGACCTCGATGATGCGCCCGCTGCGCTCCGCTGCCACCAGCACCTTGTTCAGTGCTGAAAAGTTACGTCCCCTGGGGAAGATAACTTTTCGCACCTAGTCGGAGAGAGCGATGCGGACTCGCTTGTTGCCTTTGCCTTTGGACTCGGTCTTGGTGATGGTGAATGTGCCGACGTCGGCTGTACTCGCGACATGCGTACCGCCGTCGGCTTGTTTGTCGAGGCCCACGATGTCGATGATGCGGATCGTTGTGACCGACTCAGGGATCAGGTTGACTTTGGTCCGGATGAGATCCTCGTCCGCTACGGCGACTGAGCGGTCGAGGAACGACACCTCGATGGGCCTGGCCGCGGCAATCTCGGCGTTCACAGCAGCCTCGATTGTGTCCTTGAACCCTTCGGGCAATGGGTCGAACTCGAAGTCCATGCGACCCGCTAGCGGCTCCATGTTCCCGCCGGTTACCGCCTTGCCGTATTCATTCCAGATCACGCCGCACAACAGGTGCATAGCCGTGTGAGTCCGCATAAGTTCGTGTCGGCGCTCCCAGTCGATCGTTGCGGTCACGGTGCTCCCGACCGCCGGAAGCTCGCCGTCGTCGCCGCAGCTATGCCAGACCGTGCCACCATCACGCTTTACGCCAGTCACACCGACCTTGTCGCTGGACCCCGCAAGTGTTCCGTGATCGGCTGGCTGGCCGCCGCCTTGCACATAGAAGACCGTGCGGTCCAGGACAACCTTGCGAGCTTCAGTATCGACCTCGGTCACCGTTGCTTCGCAACTCTGCAGATACGCGTCCTCAAGATACAACAGCTCAGTCATCAACACATCGTAGATTCGGTGTTGCGGATCCAACACTATTACTCAAGCGGGACGAGCGGTTGGTCGCGCTCACACTGGTCGGATACGTTGCCGGGTTGATGAATGTACGCGAGTGCGACGCCGGTGTTCTGCGGCGAGTGTTGGATCACTCGCCCCTGACTTCGGTCGAAGGATCTACGGCAGCGGTCGCGGTAGTGTTCCGATCAGGAGAGAACGGCACCGAGTTGTTGTTCATCCAACGGGCAACCAAGGACACCGACCCGTGGTCAGGGCACATGGCCTTCCCCGGCGGACGAACTGACCCCGGCGATACCGACGCCCACTACACCGCTGAGCGAGAAACACTCGAAGAAGTCGACCTTGATCTCACAGGTGTTCGTCGGCTTGGCTCGCTTGATGACTTGGAACCGGGGAGGCATCTGCAAGCAGTGCACGCCTTGGCGTATTGGCTCGAAGGCGACCGTCCATCCCTGACGGCCAATTATGAGGTAGCCGAGACCGCGTGGGTTCCGCTTTCGGTCCTCACCGATAACGACCGCTACATCGATTACTACTACCCACTTAGCGACTCCAGTTGGCCTGGCATTCAGCTCGATGAACCCTCGCAAGTCATATGGGGTTTGACGCTTCGTTTTCTGGCCGACTTGTTCCGCCGGCTCGAAACGCCGTTCATCGAACTCGCTCCCTGGCCCAGCTAAATTGTCAGCGGGAAGGCGTGAGCGTGCGAAGTCGGCGGCTGGGGCGCGCCCGATTTGAGATGTCGCCCACTTGCTGGCAGTACTGCGATGACAGCGCCGGGTCATGGGGCGCTGCTACATCGACGTCGTTGTAACTTGCGCCGCGTCCCCATGCGAAGACTCGTTGGAAGATAGGCAGTAGGCGGTTGTTGGTAATGCCATCGAGGAAGAACTGTTCGTGTTCTTTCTCGGTGATCCCCATTTCGTAGAGCACATCGTCGTGATCGGTGATGCCCAGCTCATGGAAGTACTGCTGCATGATGAAATACTCGCAGACGTTGCCGCTCTCGAGCCGGCCTGCGAAGTAATACGGCATGAACCAACCGATCACGTAGCAGCTCGCTGAGATCAGCTTCCCTATCAGGAAGAATCGCACTTCCAGCACCCGGCTGACGGGAATGTCGTACGTGCGCAAGATGTCGAGCACCGCTGCCCGATGCTCCCACTCGTCGGCTTCGATCTGGGTCAGCGCTGCCTTCGCAGCCGCGTCATCGACTGAACCGGCATGGCCGATGTATGCATAGGCCGCCGCCCGCTCTGCTGAGTACGCGAGCCGAAGCAGTTTCACAAGCCGCACATGGCCGTTGACGAGTTCCTTTGCACTCGCGTCGGCCGTAGGCATTGTCTAACTATCGACCGTGAATGCAGGGCCGTCGAAACTGTCAACGGTGACGAACTCTTCAACCTGTTTCCGCCGTAATTTCGTGAGCTGCTTGACCGGCACCCCAATCGGAAGCATCGCTGCGACCGCATAACTACTCGGCAAACCAAGCACCTTTTGTACCTCGGGCTCCTTCTCGGCGAGGTATGTGGTGAGAACTCCGCCGAGGCCTTCGTTACGAGCCGACATCAAGATGTTCCACACCAATGGATAGATCGACGCACCACTGATGACGCCGATGCGCTCGAGGTTCTTGTCGAAGCTGGCAACGACGGAGAGATCGACTGCCACCACGAGCACAACAGGGGCATCGACCATTTCATTCACGCCGGGAAAGGTCACCGGGCGGTCGTTGGCACGAATAGCCGCTTCGTCGACTGACGTTGGATTGATCGAATTCCATGGCGCCTCGCCGGCTGCAACATGTGCCATGTAGATATCGGTCCCCTCGCGTACCAGCGGCACCAGTTGACGACGCACGTCCTTGTCTCGAACGACGATGACGTGTTGGCCTTGGCGATTACCGCCGTTTGGAGCGAAACGGGCGTTGTCGAGAATGCGGTGCAGCGTCTCGTCGCTGACAGGGTCATCGGTCCACTCTCGACACGCAAAGGTGGTTCGCATTACGTCGTACAGTTCCATAGCGCACTCCTTCAAAGGCCAGCCGTTGACACTACTTGCCGCGGTCGTATGACTCGCGCTTGAGACCACGTAGACCACTACGGCGACTTAGACCAATCGTGGGCGCCCTATTCGGACCCCGACACCGGGTGTCCAGTGCACTACTGGATCGGCGTCGGGAATCGGGAAGCCAGCTGCGGCCATGAGGCCGTCGTTGAGGTAGGTGAGGTCTGCCTGGTGCAACGGCCACGGTTCATGGGTGATCGGGGCATACAACGTGCGACCGAGGAACGTGGAGTACAGACCCCAACGGGCAGTCAGAAACCGTTCGAACGCCGAGTGTTCCTCGATGCCATCGCCCGCAGTGATATCCACATCGCACCGAGCGCCTCTAGGTCCTGGCCATTTGCGCCTTGATCGGTATGTCCAGTCCGGACCTTGGTGTTCAGCGGTCATCTCGGCCCAGAAATAGGGCAAGCCATAGGTGGCTCGCGCTACCGCTGTAGCTGAGAGCCGTCCGGCTTCGAGCGAACAGAACCACACACCGGGCGTGCCATCGGGTCCACGGACATAGGTCCGCACGTTCGTTTCCGGAAAGCTGCCTTCGCGTGGAATCGGGATCCCGCCCGGCAGCTGGACTTCCATCTCAAACGGCACCAGGCCAACCCATGCCGCACCGTCAAAGGTGTCGACGGTCAGGTCATCGGGCAGGACCGCTTGCACCTGCTCGGGATCAAACTGCCAATGTAGGAAGGTCAGGTTCAGCCACCGCATATGCATGACTTCGAACCGCACGTCGTGTGGGGCTTCAGTTGGATGATCCAGCGCATCGCTCACCTCACCTGTGTAGCGGCTCTGACGCTGAGCAGCGAGTGGAACCGGCGTGACGTTGGGCATCCCTAACTCTCGCTCTCGGTGTTTGATGCGGCGAACGTGAGGTCAGTCCAACCGATGGTGGTTTGGGTTATGTGCGTTTCCGTATGTTTCGACCAATCGCTTCGTCAGCGGCCGGCTGCGGCGACGCTCAGATGTTCCGCCAACGTATCGACGGTGTCGTGTGCGTTCAGTCCGCTGGTCGACGGCATGAGATAGACCGGACGGCCGCCGACGGTCTCAGGCTGCCAGCCTCGTTGTGCTTTTCGATTCACTGCGGCCCGCCAACCGGCGAGACCTACCATGCAGATCGTCTTCGGCTCGAGCCACTCCGCGAGCTTGCCCAAACGTTCGAAGCCGGCCAGGTATTCGCTCTTGTCAAGCTCATCGGCTCGCCGAGTTGCACGCTTGACCATGTCGGTCATACCCATGCCGTGTGCCGCGAGTGCTTGAGCAGGATCACGAT
>DNHM01000378.1:0-1888 GCA_003485885.1 Acidimicrobiaceae bacterium | reverse complement strand
TGCATGAGCAGGATCACGATCCAGTGTGACGAGCCCAGCCTTGATCGCCGCTGGCCAGAAGCGGTTACCTGCCTTGTCGAAACCAACACCGAAGTCGGCCGAACTCGGGCTGGGGTTCAGCCCACAAATCAGCAACTTCATGTCAGAGCCGACGTAGTCAGGCAGCGTCCAACGCCGGGTAATCGGGGCGATGATTTGGCCGATACCGGCGTCCGAGTCCCAGGTGATGAAATCGCCGACATCGAACCCGGCACCTTCGAGCGTCTGTCGAAGCAACTCGCGTGGCCAATACGAGAAGGTGCGGCCGGGCAGCGAATCGTCGTCCCATTGATGCACTTCGTGGTCACCCTCGAAGAGCCAGATGTAACCCGTCGCTCCCACCTTCATCACCCGATGGAGTTCGGCCAAGGCCATCGGCACTTCGGTCCGGGGAAAATGGACCAGGCTGCGAGACGCCCACACTCCCCCGATCGACTCTCGGGCAAACGGCAGCCGACTCAGATCCGATTGGACGGCGACACCGTGGTCTGTGGCTAGCCGAGCCATCTCGGCCGATAGGTCGACCCCAACCGCTGACTCAAGTAGAGGGAGGTGCCATCCCGGCCCACAGCCGAGATCCACGATGAGCCCATCGCTTTCGGCTCGGAGCTGCTTCGCTAGATCGAGCTGACGTGGGGTCCGACGCGACGTCCAACCATCGGCGTCGGCGTCATACGCCGCCTGGGTCTTCCGCTGATGATCCCGCAATGCCACGATTCGAGTCTGCCACTCCGTGCCGCAAGGCGCTCACACCGGGGTCTAACCCTGGGGTGCGTTATGGCAGGTTGGCTTTCAGTTCGGCGAGAGCGGAGGTGGCGGATTCGAGTTGGATAGCGACTGGACCCGGCCCGGACGCTCCAGGACTGGAGCGAAGCTGGATACCAACACCAGGAGCGAGCAGTGCTGCCGCATCGGCCCCCAGGTGTTCGGCTTCGGAAGTGACTTCGGCCAACGTCTTACCGGTGTCGATCGACTCGCGCACGACGTTGGCAACCACTGCGTGGGCATCGCGGAACGGCATGCCGGCCCGCACCAAGAAGTCGGCCAGGTCGGTAGCGCCAGCAGCTGACTCATCGGCGGCTTTTGCCATGGCATCGGTGCGGAAGGTCGCGGTTGCGATCATGCCGGTGACGGCAACAAGGCCAGCGGCAATCTGGTCGATGGCGTCGAACAGACCTTCCTTGTCTTCTTGTAGATCGCGGTTATACGAAAGCGGCAGGCCTTTGAGCGTGGCCAACAGACCGGTCAGGTTGCCGATCAGGCGGCCGCCTTTTCCGCGAGCGAGTTCGGCAATGTCGGGATTCTTCTTCTGCGGCATCATCGATGACCCGGTGGCATAACCGTCGTCGACGGTCACGAAGCCGAACTCTTCGCTCGACCACAACACGAACTCTTCGCCAATACGAGACAGATGAATACCGATCATGGTCAACGCGTACAACGAGTCGGCGACATAGTCGCGGTCGCTCACCACATCGAGTGAGTTCTCGAACCGGGCCGAGAAGCCAAGATCCTTGGCCACACCATCGGGATCAAGCGGAAGCGTCGACCCCGCCAGTGCTCCAGCGCCGAGGGGTGACACATCGGCAGCCGTGCGGGCTGCCATCAGCCGGGTGACATCGCGTCGAAATGTCCAGAAATGGGCTAACAGATGATGCGACAGCAGCACAGGTTGGGCCCGCTGAAGATGGGTGTAACCGGGCAGATAGGCACCACCAGCCTCGACGGCGCGATCGAAGAGCACCTGCTCAAGGTCTACCACCAGCCGGGCGATCATGGCCATGTTGTCTTTGACGAAGAGCCGCAAGTCGGTAGCGACCTGGTCGTTTCGGCTGCGGCCGGTATGCAG
>DNHM01000433.1 GCA_003485885.1 Acidimicrobiaceae bacterium | reverse complement strand
GGTCGTTTCGAGCAGATGCTCGAGTTCCTGGGCTGAACATGCGACGTCTGGTTGAGCGAAACGACATCGTTGACTTCGCCACCTACGAAGACAACCGGGTAGCGAGTCGACCGCTGGCGATGGCGGCGAAGAGGCTGCGTCGGGTGGATCTGCACGAGAACCTGACCGTCCTCTTCGAAAATCGGGACACGCTTCGTTACCAGATCCAAGAGATCATGCGGGTCGAGCGAATCGTACGCGAGGCCGACATCGTGCACGAGATCGACACGTATAACGCACTGCTTGGGAGCCCCGGCGATATCGGTTGTGTGCTGCTGATCGAGGTCCCCGATGCCGACGAACGGTCACGGCTGCTCACTGAATGGCGTGGCCTACAAGCGCGGCTGTACGTCTCGTTCGCGGACGGCAGCAAGGTCTTCGCGACCTTCGATCCGGCACAGGTTGGCGATGACCGGATCAGCGCCGTGCAGTACCTCCGCTTCCAGGTCGAAGGCCAAACGCCCGTCGCCATCGGAACCGACTTCGAAGGTCTAGAGTCGAACCTGACGTTCACGTCAGAACAGATCGCTGCACTCACCGAGGACCTCGCACGACTATGAGCACCATCAAAGTATGAGCAGCAGCGAGATATGAGTACCGCAGACAAGAGCGCCACCGAGGTCGTCAAGCCTGCACCAACGGTATTTCCCGAGCGCACACAATTCGATCTGTCGTCGTACCCGTGTCCCCGGTGCGAGAAGACCATGGCCGCGGACTCCTACGCTCCGTGCCAGGACTGCATCGCCGAACTCAAGGCCAGCCAGCAGGGCGAAGCAACCGGCGAAGCAGCCGCTGCCTACGAACCCAAGATGAACGTAACCCCCAACGCCGTGGCTCTCAAAGACGACTAACGGTAGTCCGCAATCGCTCGCCGAGGGCTCGCTATTGCTGTTCTAGAGCCTCTCGGTCGACGGTCGCGGCCGATGTCCGACGAACTCTAGAAATCTCAGAGGTTGCCGGGACCGCTAGCTGGAAAGGTCATCGACAGCGTTTCGGCGAGGGACGAGCTGAAAGGCGTACTACCCCTGAGCGGAGCGGTGAGACGCGGGTGGGAGCGAGGGACGAGCGGGCGGCAGCCGACGGAGCAGGCGGGGTAGTACGCCTTGCTTCGCGGCGGCTTCGTGAGCTGTGTTGGTCGACGGTCCCGGCAGGTGTCCGACGAACTCCAGAAATCTCAGCGGTTGCCGGGACCGCTAGGTGGAAAGGTCGTCGACAGCGTTTCGGCGAGGGACGAGCTGAAAGGCGTACTACCCCCGATCGGAGGGGTGAGACACTGTGTTCTAATTCACTGTCGAGTCTTCGCTTTGAGCGCTACCGTTACTAGGTGGCGAAATCAGAGGTAGGTGAGTCAATCCGATTCATCGGCCGGATGGTTCGCCCTCATTGGCCGGTCTTCACGGTGGCGGTGCTTGGCGGCGCGGTATTTGCCGCTGGTGCCGTGATGAGTGCGATGATTCTTGGCCGCCTTGTCGACGACGTCATCCTGCCAGTATTCGAGCAAGGCGAAGACATCTCGTCATCGAGTTTGGCTGGTTGGGCAGCCGTGCTGCTCTCGGTCGTGGTGATTCGTATTATTGGTGTGGTCGCCCGGCGTTATTTCGCTGGCATGACCGCCGAGCGTGTTTCCCGGGGCTTTCGCAGGGATTTGGCCCATGCGTACGTGCGCTTGCCGATGTCGTTCTATCGACGGCGATCCTCAGGTGATCTCCTTGCACATGTCGACACCGACTCCGACACAGTGACCGAGGTCTTGCATCCCTTGCCGTTCGCCTTTGCCGCACTGTTCATGGCCATCTTCGCTGCCATCGCCATGTTCCTGGTTGATCCATTGTTGGCGTTGCTGGCGTTCGCCATCTTCCCCATCTCGATCGTGCTCAACCGGGTCTATACCCAGCGAGTCTCGGTCCCAGCGACCCAACAACAAGCGTCGGTCGGCAAGGTGGCCGCCGTCGCCCATGAGAGTTTTGACGGCGCACTCGTGGTGAAGCTGTTGGGTCGGGAACAAGCAGAGACGGCCCGATTCAACGCCGAGGCCGAGGAACTGCGCCAACATCGCGTCCGGGTCGGCACGTTACGTGCGATCTTCGAGTCGACACTAAACGCCGTGCCCAGCCTTGGCATCGTCCTGGTCATCCTTATTGGCGCATGGCGGGTCGAGAGCGGCGCGGCCACTGTTGGCGGGCTCATTGCGATCTCGGCGTTGTTCGCCACACTCAGTCTTCCGCTGCGGATCTTGGGCTACTTCTTGCAGAATGTGCCGATTGCCCGGGCTGCGAGCGCTCGGTTGCACTCGGTCCTCGATGAACCATTCGCTGAGCCGGGAGCTGGCCAGATGTTGACCGACGCCGATGCTGACCTGCGCTTCGAACACGTCATCTTGGGATTCGGCGATCAGGTCATCATCGACGATGTTGATCTCGAGGTACGTGCTGGCGAGACGGTCGCGCTGGTTGGTGCAACCGGCAGCGGCAAGTCCACGCTGGTATCCGCACTCGCTGGCCTCCTCGAACCTCTTGGGGGCCGGATCACCTTTGGTGGCATTCCGATCGACGATCTCGATCCAGCGGTACGTACCGATGCGATCCGCATCGCTTTTCAAGAAGCCTTCCTATTCGGCGACACGATCGACGCCAATGTCGGTTTGGAGCGCAACGGCATCGAACGGTGCGAAATCGACGGTGCGATCGCCACGGCTGGCGCAACCGGCTTCGTGACCGCACTTCCGGATAACACGTCGACTGTGGTTGGCGAACGGGGCATGACGCTCTCGGGTGGGCAGCGTCAGCGTGTCGCTTTGGCCCGAGCACTCGCGGGGCAACCTCGCCTTGTTGTGCTCGACGATGCCACAAGCGCGGTCGACGCCGCTATCGAACGTCAGATCCTCGATGCGCTCCGAGATAGCGAACATGCCCCCTCGATGCTCATCGTTGCCCACCGTCTGTCCACCATCCGGCTGGCTGACCGGGTTGTCTTCGTGAAGGCTGGCCGTATCGCTGGTCGCGGTACCCACGAGGAGCTACTGGCAAATCCTGACTATCTCGCGCTGGCGACCGCGTATGAGGAAGCCGAGGCTGAACGTGTCTGATGTGACTGAGCAGGACATAACCGGCGGTGTTTCCGAGCCGGCCGAGCCGAGTCTTGGCGCCTGGAAACTGTTTCGCCGGGGTGTTGAAGAGAGCCCCGAACTGCGCACTGGGCTGATCTCCACGATCATCATGGGCCTCGCCGTGGCTGTTGGGCGCATCGTGATTCCGGTTGTCATCCAGCGCACGATCGATCAAGCAATCTCAACCGACGCATCGGGCTCAGTCCTGGTCGACATGGGTCAGGTGGTGACCTTTGCCCTGATCGCCATCGCTATTGTCCTCGGTTCCACGGTTGTGGCGATCATTGCCCGACGCCGCATGATCGCCAACGCCGAAGCTGCGATCTATGGCCTGCGAACCCGGGCGTTCGCTCATGTCCACAAGCTGAGCCTGGCCGATCACGTCGACAGCAGCAGCGGTACCTTCCTGACACGAGTCACGTCCGACGTGCAAGCTATTAGCCGGTTCTGTGAGTGGGGCTTGCTCACCTGGACGGTCGGCCCCATGGTGATCCTGGGGGTCTTCGTCGTTATGGCGTTATACAGCTGGCAACTGGCGTTGATCGTCTTCATCACGTTCATGCCCACCGTGCCGTTCATGAAGTGGGTGCAGGGTAAACAACTCGTGGCCTATGACACGTTGCGTGCCTCGGTTGCTTTCATGGTCGGTCGAGCAAATGAAGCCATCATTGGTGCAGGCACGGTGCGGGCCTACGGCGTTGGTGAGCGGGCCGAGAGCCGGGTTCGCGAGGCGACAGACCAGCGCTATACAGCTGGTATCCGTCGAAACAAGTTCATGGCGATGGTCTTTTCGACCGGTGACTTCTTCGGGTCTCTTGCATTGGCTGCAGCCTTTGCCGTTGGGATCTGGCAGCGCGACAACTGGGGACTCAGCGGGGGCACCTTGGTCGCGGTCCTGTTCCTGATCACACTTCTGAATGAACCCATTGGCGAGCTGGGCGAGACCACGGACAGGACCCAGGAAGCCATTGCTGGCTGGCGCAAAATTCTTGAGCTCCTCGACATGCCCGTCGACGTCATCGAGTCAGACGCTGGCAATGAGCTACCTCGCGAGGCGTTGTCGATCACGGCTACGAACGTCGACTTCTCGTACCGCACCGGACCGCGGGTGCTGCGCAACGTCTCGCTGCACATCCCCGCTTCCACCAACGTGGCCGTGGTCGGCGAAACCGGTTCAGGCAAGACCACTTTTGCGAAACTGCTGTGCCGTCTCGCGGATCCCACTGATGGTTCTATTGAGTTGGGTGGCATACGGCTTGATTCGGTGTCGCCAGAGTCGCGCCTTACGTCGGTTCGTATGGTGCCCCAGGATGGCTTCTTGTTCGACACGACGCTGCGAGAGAACCTCCGTCTGGGTCGGGTCGGCGCGACCGATGCCGACATCGAAGCCGCCGTGGTCACGCTTGAACTGGATGGTTGGGTAGCAGGCCTTCCCGAGGGACTCGATACCGAGGTGGGCGCACGTGGTGACTATCTCAGTGTTGGCGAGCGCCAGTTAGTCGCCCTGATCAGGGCTGCTCTGGCCGATCCTGGTCTCCTCGTGCTCGACGAGGCGACGTCGTCGGTCGACCCTGAAACAGATCGGGCGCTGACCGAGACGATCGCCCGCCTGTCCAGCGGCCGCACTGTGGTCTCGATCGCTCACCGGTTGGCGACGGCCGAAGCCGCCGACCTCATCGTGGTCTTCGACCAGGGCGAGATTGTCGAAGTAGGTTCGCATGCCGAACTTGTTGGGGCCGGCGGCATCTATGGCCGTCTCCACCAAGCGTGGGTTGGCAACACGCAACGCCCGGCCGCTTTCGACCTCTAATCTGGGTTGATGTTCACTCCGTTCTTTTGCGACCTGCTGCGCTCGATGGGTGCGGACGAGAGGCTCTGGTCGGAGTCTGGTGTGACGGTTCTTGGGCATCCTGCTCGGGCCGAAAACCATGTCACTGCTGGATATGTGATCGGCGAACACTTTGTGGTCACCTGCGATCCGGCGGCCGAGGATCTGCTTCGCAGCGCCACGGCAGACATGGCACCAACCATGCAGGCATGGCAGCAGATTGCGGCGGCTGCTGGCGGTGAGCTACTCGGCACCGGCCGCATACAGCTGCTGCCTGATGCGTTGCCCGACGTTCATGCGTTGCCCGAGGGTTTCTCGTTTCGCCGCCTGGATCCCAACAACCCGGACGACCTGCAACTGATCGCCGAATTCATCGAGCG
>DNHM01000411.1:392-3121 GCA_003485885.1 Acidimicrobiaceae bacterium | reverse complement strand
GCGGTTGATATCAGCGAGAATTTAACCCGTCCACTTGATGAGATTGCAGCAATTGCGCTCGAGCTTGGGTATCAGCCTCCTGCGCTACGAGTCGGCGTCCGATCCGGCGATACCACCAGCTCGCAGCGCAGTTCTATGGTGCGCAAACCACCTGAGTTCATCGTGACCACGCCCGAGTCGCTCTATCTCATGGTCACCGCCGAGAAGAGTCGCGACGCGTTACGCACGGTGCAAACCGTGATCATCGACGAAATCCATGCAGTGGCCCGTGACAAACGCGGGTCACACCTCACGCTCACATTGGAACGGCTCGAACACATCTGCGGCGATCGGCCCGTACGTATTGGGTTGTCGGCGACCCAACGGCCCATCGAAACCGTTGCCCGCATGCTTGTCGGAAGCGCTCGCAGCGATGCCACCGGTGCACCAAACTGCACCGTTGTTGATACCGGCCATCAGCGCCATCTCGATCTTGAGTTGGTACTCCCCGAAGGTGAACTCGAAGCACTCCCAGCGGCCGAGATGGTGGCTGAACTGCTCGACGAAATCACCGAGATGATCGAGCAACATCACACCACGCTGGTGTTCGTAAACACCCGCCGCATGGCCGAACGGCTCGCTCATCAGCTGGCTGAACGGCTGGGCGACGACAAGGTAGCCGCCCACCACGGTTCCTTGTCCAAGGACCGCCGCGAACGAGTCGAACGCAAACTCCGTGCCGGTGAGTTCAAGGCCCTCGTAGCCACCGCTTCGCTTGAACTCGGCATCGATATCGGACCGATCGAGCTGGTCTGCCAGATTGGTTCACCCCGCAGCATTGCCACATTCCTGCAACGAGTGGGCAGATCGGGCCACACCCGTCACGGCACACCCAAAGGTCGACTGTTCCCGTTGAGCCGCGACTCACTTGTCGAGTGCGCTGCGCTGCTCTCGGCAACCAAAGCAGGCCGGCTCGACGCGATCTTGCCGCCGGTGGCGCCCCTTGACATTCTGGCTCAGCAGATCGTGGCAGAAACCGCTGCCGAACGGTGGAACGTCGATGATCTGTACACCCTGATGAAGGGCGCATCGCCCTATGCCGAGCTCACTCGCGAGGTATTCGACGAGGTCCTCGACTTCACGACCAAGGGCATCGTCACCGGCCGAGGCCCCAAGGGTGCCTATGTCCATTTCGACGAAATCAATGGCGAAGTCGAAGGCCGACGGGGTGCACGTCTGGCATCGCTGACCTCTGGTGGTGCTATCCCGGAGACCGCTGACTATCGGGTCATCGCCGATCCCGACGATATGCGGGTGGGCTCCGTGGGCGAAGACTGGGCAACCGAATCGCTTCCGGGAGACATCTTCCTTCTTGGTACACACTCGTGGCAGATCCGGCGGATCGAACCCGGCGTGGTCCGGGTCGTCGACGCTGGGGGCAAACCACCCACGATTCCGGTGTGGCTTGGCGAAGCACCAGCCCGTACCCAAGAATTGTCAGAAGAAGTTTCGTCGCTGCGAGCTGGTGTCCAGCGGCTGATCGAAACTCAGTCTCCGCGTGCGGCGGTTGCCTGGGTCATCGAAACCTGCGATATCGACCCGCTTCCTGCCGAGATGATCGTGGCCTATCTTGCAGCATCACTTGCGGTACTGGGCGATCTCCCCACCACCGAGCGTCTGGTCATCGAACGTTTCTTCGACCAAACCGGCGGCATGCAACTGGTGGTCCACTCCCCCTTCGGAGGTCGCATTAACCGCGCGTTTGGGCTGGCGTTGCGCAAGAAGTTCTGTGTGAACTTCGACTTCGAACTCCAGGCGGCGGCGAACGACGACTCCGTGCTACTTTCGCTCGGCCCTCAGCACAGCTTCCCCCTCGACGAGGTCAAGAACTACCTCAAGTCCGAACAGGTGCCACAGACCTTGACTCAGGCCGTGCTGGTGCCGCCGTCGCCGATGTTTATCTCCCGGTGGCGGTGGAATCTGAACCGCTCACTCACCGTGCTGCGGTGGAAGGGCGGTCGCAAGAACCCGCCGCCGATTCAGCGCATGGAAGCCGACGATGTCATGGCCGCAGCATTTCCGTCGGCTGCTGGCTGCCAGGAACACATCAATGGGCCGATCGAAATTCCCAATCATCCGATCGTGCGCCAAACCATGTTCGACACGTTGCACGAGGGTATGGACGTCGACGGGTTGTGCGAGCTTGTCAGCCGGCTCGAATCCGGCGACCTTCAGGTCACCTGTGTCGACTCGGTCGAACCGTCACCACTATCTCATGAGCTACTCGTTGGCCCTGCGTTCACCTTTCTTGATGCGGACGCCGAAGCCATCGACCGCCGGTCCCGGGCAGTGCCCTTGCGGCGTGGCATTCCTGTCGACCTCAACGAGATCGGTGGCGTCGACCTATCAGCGATCAATCAGGTCCGGATCGAAGCCGAACCCGACATCCGCAATGCCGACGAGCTCCACGACCTACTCGCCGACCTGGTCCGTACCCGGGCACGTCCGCAGTGGCAAGACCTCTTCAACGAGCTCGTACATCGCAACCGAGCGGTAGCGCTCGACGGTGGCTTCTGGTCCACTGCTGAACTTGTTGACACAGCCCGAGCAATCGGAACCGACACCACAAGGGGCGAAGAAGGCCTGCAGGCCATGGTCCGCGGCCATCTCACTACTACTGGGCCCATCACCACCGCTGACCTGGCCGAGTTGTGCGGCACCGAAACCAGCCGGGTCGCGATTGCGCTCGT
>DNHM01000411.1:0-330 GCA_003485885.1 Acidimicrobiaceae bacterium | reverse complement strand
GCAGACACCGAATGGTGCAGCCGCCATCTGTTGTCACGTATCCATGTCTATTCGCAGAAACGACGACGCAAACAGGTCGAGCCGTGCACCCAGCAGCAGTTTGTGCAGTTCCTGCTGCGATGGCAACATCTCACACCAGACACCCATGTCAAAGGCCGGGCGGGCCTGATCGCTGTGCTTGAGCAACTCCAGGGTTACGAAGTGCCCGCTGGTTCATGGGAGGCAGTGCTGTCTGGCCGAGTCGCCAACTACCAGCCCAGCTGGCTCGACGAGTTATGCCTAGGCGGTGAGGTCGTCTGGGGCCGCCTCTCGCCTCCGGTGGCGGCCCCC
>DNHM01000536.1 GCA_003485885.1 Acidimicrobiaceae bacterium | reverse complement strand
TCTACGCTAATTGGCCCGCCTCTCTAGATCAGAGCAGCAAGCCGCCTTTCCCAGATCGCTTCCGAGGCCGTACAATTTTGTTTGTGCCTGAGTATCGATCAAGAACCACCACCCACGGACGCAACATGGCGGGTGCTCGCGCCCTCTGGCGGGCGACCGGTATGCAAGACGATGACTTCGAAAAGCCGATCATCGCGATTGCGAACTCGTTCACCCAGTTCGTACCCGGGCACGTACACCTGAAAGATCTTGGACAACTGGTCGCTCGGGAAATCGAGGAATATGGCGGTGTGGCCAAGGAGTTCAACACGATCGCTGTCGACGACGGCATCGCGATGGGTCACGGCGGCATGCTCTACAGCCTGCCGTCGCGCGAACTCATCGCCGATTCGGTTGAGTACATGGTGAACGCACATTGCGCCGATGCGCTGGTGTGCATTTCGAACTGTGACAAGATCACGCCCGGCATGCTCATGGCGGCGCTGCGGTTGAACATCCCGGTGGTGTTCGTGAGCGGTGGCCCTATGGAGGCAGGCAAGACCCGGCTGGCTGGCGCCGAAGTGAAGGTCGACCTGATCTCGGCCATGATGTCAGCTGGCGACAGCAACGTGAGCGACGAAGACGTTGCAGCGATCGAACGGTCGGCTTGCCCGACGTGTGGTTCATGCTCTGGCATGTTCACTGCGAACTCCATGAATTGCCTGACCGAAGCCTTGGGCCTGTCGTTGCCCGGTAACGGCACCGTGTTGGCAACACACAGCGACCGTGAAGAGCTCTTCCTGCGGGCTGGTCGCACCATTGTTGATATTGCCAAGCGGTACTACGAGAAAGACGATGACAGCGTTTTGCCCCGCAACATTGCTGGTCGTGGTGCATTCGAGAACGCGATGGCTCTTGATATCGCTATGGGCGGAAGCACCAACACCGTGCTCCACATCCTGGCAGCTGCCGAAGAGGCGGAGCTCGACTTCAAGATGGCTGACATCGACGCATTGAGCCGCCGTATGCCGAACGTCTGCAAGGTTGCTCCTTCGGTCGAGCAGTACCACGTCGAAGACGTGCACCGTGCTGGCGGGATCCTTGGGCTTCTTGGTGAACTGGATCGAGGGGGCTTGATCGACACCAGCCTTCCGACCGTGCACTCGGCATCACTCAAGGCCGCTCTCGACGAGTGGGACATCATGCGCCCAACCTGCACGTCTGCAGCCAAGGAATTCTTTCGTGCTGGCCCGGCTGGCATTCCCACCCAGGTTGCCTTTAGCCAGAGCACGCGATGGGACACACTCGACGACGACCGCGAAAACGGCTGTATTCGTTCGGTCGAGAATGCCTATTCCACCGACGGTGGCCTGGGCGTGCTGTACGGCAATATTGCGGTCGACGGCTGCATCGTCAAGACCGCAGGCGTCGACGAATCAATCCTGACCTTTAGTGGCCCGGCTCGGGTGTTCGAAAGCCAGGATGCTGCGGTCGAGGGGATTCTCGACGAGGACATGGTGAATGCTGGCGATGTCATCATCGTTCGGTACGAAGGTCCCAAGGGCGGGCCTGGCATGCAAGAAATGTTGTACCCCACCACCTACATCAAGAGCCGTGGTCTGGGCAAAGAGTGCGCCCTGTTGACCGATGGTCGTTTCTCGGGCGGAACCTCTGGCCTTTCCATCGGCCATGCGTCGCCTGAAGCCGCCGCGGGCGGAGCGATCGGTCTGGTCCGCGATGGCGACACGATCATGATCGACATCCCGAATCGCACGATCAATGTCGACCTCAGCGATGAAGAACTCGCCGGTCGTCGGGCCGAAGAAGAAGCTCACGGTAAAGAAGCGTGGAAGGCCCGTGGTCGCGAACGCTCCGTGACCCAGGCACTTATGGCTTACGCGGCACTCACCACATCTGCTGACCGGGGTGCGATCCGAGATATCAGCCAACTCGGCTGAGCTCCCGACCCATATCAGCTGCAGCGCTACATCAACTGAAAGAGCTCGACAGGTTCGCTGATGCCACTGAGTTTGCGCGTCCCGATTGACTCGAACCGTGCTGAGGCATGAGCGCCGTTCACGACACTGACGGTCCGTGACAGGCGAGCCATCGAGCCGCCCATAACGCGCATCATGGCCAACAGGTCGTCTTCGCCGACGACCTCGCGCATGACATCGAAGAACTCGACGGTGTCGACTTCGGCAGGGGTGAGCAGCTGGGCGTCTTCGTCGATGTTGTAGCCGAGGGCGACGGCAGCACGAGCCCGGAAGTCGGCTTCGGCCGGGGCTCGGGGAAAGACTTCGCCCGGTTCGATGGTGGCGTCTGGCCGGATCATGAGCGGTGCGCCAAGGAATGTGATGTCGTTGCCGGCCATGTCGTCGAGTTCGACGCCGAGGTCAAGCAACATCTCAACTATCTCGACGAGTTCAGCGTCGTCATGCATAGAGGGGTGGCCGATTCCCATGGCGCGGAGTTCAGCTGCGTCGTGTTGTGTTCCCTCGGTCATTGAGCACATCTTGGCACTACCGTTGCTTCATGCCGCCTACATCGTATGGACTTTGTTTTCATCGAGACGAGCCTGCCGCGTCCGTGATCACTCGCGCTCAGGCTGCTGAGCACGGTGGTTTCGACGAGTTCTGGGTGATCGAGGACTGTTTCTACACCGCTGGAATCAGCCTGGCCGCAACTGCGCTGGCGGTGACTTCCGACATCACCGTCGGTGTTGGGATCATGCCGGTGGTTGCCCGCAATGCCGCAGTTACGGCGATGGAGATTGCAACACTTGCCCAGATCGCCCCCGGCAGATTACACGCCGGTTTGGGCCATGGGGTGCAGGGTTGGATGCGTCAAATGAATGCTGACGTCGCGTCCCCACTCACGGTCCTCGAAGAAACATTCGATGCTGTGCAACGGCTGTTGGCTGGTGAACGGCTCACCATCGACGGTCGATATGTCACGCTCAACGATGTCGCACTGGACCAGCCGCCACCGCAGAAGCCGTTGGTGTCGGCAGGCGTACGGGGACCGAAGTCGCTGGAGATTTCTGGCCGGGTCGCCGATGGCACCATCCTCGCCGACTTCGTGAACGCCGACTATGTCCGATGGGTGCGAGGCATCGTGGGCGATGAGCACCGGATCACCGTGTTTGCGTCGCTGGCGATGGGCCCGACCGAAGCCCACCCTCTCATCCGTGAGGGCATGGCAGGCTATCTGGCCGAAGTTGCTCAAGGAATCGAAGGCGTACCGGTGTCGCTGCGTATGGCCCCATTCTTTGATGAACTCGCTGGTCAGGCTGCCGCGTCGTCGTGGTTTGATGCAGCGATGGCAATGCCCGAACACTGGCTTACTCAGATTGCTGCGTTCGGCACCCCCGATCAGGCCGCCGGTTACGTGCAATCACTGGTCGAAGCTGGCGCCGATGCAGTCGCCTTCTTCCCGAGCCCGGAGGATCCGCTCGATGATGGTGCGTACGCCGCTGAAGAACTGTTGCCGTTAGTGCGTTCGCAAGCCAGCTAGCCCCGTCCAACCAGCGGCATTTTGTTGGCCATGACCGTCATCGTTAACACGTTGGCGTCCAGCGGGAGCGAGGCCATGTAGGCCACGGCCCGCCCGGTCTCGTCGACATGCATGGTTGCTTCGGGTCGGATCGAGCCGTCGGCCTGGGGCACACCCCGTTTCATGATCTCGACCATGTCGGTCGCAGCGTTACCGATGTCGATTTGGCCACAGGCGATGTCGAAGGCTCGGCCATCAAGCGAAATCGACTTCGTCAGGCCGGTGATCGCATGTTTGGTAGCGGTGTAGGGGGCGCTATTCGGCCGGGGCGTCTGGGCGGAGATCGAACCATTGTTGATGATGCGGCCACCCTGTGGATCTTGCCGTTTCATCTGGCCGAACGCAGCCCGGGCGCACAGGAACGATCCGGTGAGATTGATGTCGACGACTCGTTGCCAGTCTTCGGTGGTCAGCTCGTCGAAGGGCATGGGAGGTGCGCCCACGCCGGCATTGTTGAACAACAGGTCCACTCGGCCGAACGCATCGACTGCTGCCTGGAACAAGGCCTCGACCGCATCAGGGCTGGCCACGTCGGTTGGGACAGCGATATGTCCGATGCCGTCGAGCATGGCCACTGTCTCGAGGAGAGGTTCGTGCCTCCGACCAGCCGCGACGATCGTCCAGCCGTCTGCCGCCAGGTGTTGTGCGGCCGACCGGCCGATGCCGGTGCCCGCTCCGGTTGTTATTGCGATGTTCATAGCTGCTAACACTGGCACATGACCGAACCTCTTGACCCTGCTTGGCTCGCTCCAACCTGGTTTATCGATAGCGACAGCGACGAGGTCGCCGAGTTCGCTGCAACCGCCCGGGCCACCGCCGCCGACGACAACGATCACACCGATGTCGCAGTGGCGCTCTTCTACGCGGTGCGTGACGGCTTCCGCTACGACCCGTACGTGCGGGCCGAGGGACCCGAGGATTACCGGGCGAGCTCGGTGGCATGTACTGCCGCCAACTGGTGCACGCCAAAGTCGGTGCTGCTAACGGCAGCGGCCCGCCATTGTGGGATCCCGGCCCGGCTTGGTTTTGCCGATGTCCGCAACCATCTGAGCAGCGAGAAGCTGGCAGCGAAGATGGGAACTGATCTGTTCATTTGGCACGGCTACACGGAGTTTCTTCTTGACGGCACCTGGCGTAAAGCCAGTTCTGCGTTCAACATCGAGATGTGTGAACGTTTCGGCGTCAAGGCGCTTGACTTCGACGGCACTACCGACTCGCTTATGCACCCGTTCGACGAAGCCGGGGCCCGGCATATGGAATACGTCAACCAGCGGGGCAGCTTCAATGACCTGCCACTCGACGAGATCCAGGCTGACTTCGATCGTGTCTATGTCGACTGGAACAGTGATGACGTCGTAGACGGTGCCGACCAAGACATGGCATTTCAGGAGTAGATGATCATGATCAAGCTTGTCTTCGCATTACGTCGCCGACCCGAGATGACACTCGACGAATTCCAGACCTACTGGCGTGAAACCCATGCACCGCTTGTTGCCGAGCGGGCTGAGGTCTTGCAGATCCGAAGGTATGTGCAGGTCCACACCACCGACCTGCCCGGTCTTCACGCGGCGTTCCAGAAGCGCAATGGAGGCGCTCCTGAACCATTCGACGGGGTCGCCGAGCTGTGGTTTGACAGCCTGGATGTGATGGGCGGCGATGATCCGGCCGTGCGTCAAGCCCAGGCCGAGCTCCTGGCCGACGAAGCAAACTTCATCGACCTTCCCAACTCGCCAATGTGGATGTCCGAGGAGTTCGAGGTTGTTGGTTTGACCCAGACTTAGTTAACCCAGACCTAGTCGCCGGGAACCCAACGCGGCGTCCGCTTCTCGAGGTACGACTTCATACCTTCTTGACCCTCGTCGGACTCGAAGAGACTGCCGGAGAGCTTGCTGGCCCACGCCATTCCCTGGTCAAACGGCATCGTTGGCACGTCGTTCACCAGCTGCTTGGATGCGGCGAGCGCACGTGGCCCACCCAACACCAGGTCAGCCACGATCTCGTCGACTTTGGCATCGACCTCGTCGGCGGGTAACGCATAGTTGACCAGGCCGAGTCGAGCCGCCTCGGTGGCCGGGAAACGGTTGCCACGCAGGAACGCTTCGGACGCTTCGGACGCTCGCATCTTGGGCAAGCAGATCACCGAGATGATTGCTGGGGCAACACCGATGCGCACTTCGCTGAAGCCCATCTTCGCGGTTTCGACCGCAACCGAAATATCGGTTGCGGCAGCCAGTCCAAGGCCACCCGCAACCGCATGGCCGTTGATCTTGCCGACCCATGGTTTGGGTGACCGCCGGATCCGTCCAAAGAAACCAAGTGGATCAGCGTTCTCGTTCTCGTCGCTGTCGGCCGGGTCGGGTCGATCATCGTCGGAACGCTCGGACAGGTCAGCGCCGGCGCAGAACACCGAACCCTCGTTCGTCAACACCACAACTCGGATCTCGTCGTCGGTATCGACACGATCCATGGCTGCCATCAACTCGCGGGTGAGCTGGCGACTCAGCGCATTCCGGTTGCCGGGATCGGCAAGCGTGATGGTGTAGACACCGGCCTGCAGCTCGGTGGTGACTTTGGGACTCATCTCCTGGCTCATCACGCTGTTCTACCTCACACTGGCTTGCCCGAGGTAGGTGGGTTGACAGAGGTAGGTGGGTTGACAGAGTAGATGGGCGCAGCCGGGTAGCTGGGACTACGGTCAACGATGTGACTACTTTCGTAGACGGAACCTTGCCCGTTAAGACTCCATGCCTGGTCGTCGATGCCGATGCCTTTGCTTTCAACGTCGATGCCATGGCCAGGGTCCTGCCCGGTCTACGTCTTCGGCCGCATGTGAAGGCCTTCAAATGCACCGAACTTGCGAAACGACTTGCTGGCAACGGCCACACCGGGTTTACCTGCGCGACGCTGGCC
>DNHM01000097.1:3917-15196 GCA_003485885.1 Acidimicrobiaceae bacterium | reverse complement strand
GTCGTGCCGCTACCGGACCTGATGACGACCGCCGAAGAGATGGCCCGCAAGATCCTGGAAGCAGGACCGCTCGCGGTTCGCGCGATCAAGCAGGCCGCGATCAAGGGCCTCAGCATGCCGCTCGACGATGGCCTACGACTCGAGTCCAACCTCTTCAGACTGCTGGCGATGACCGAGGACAGCGTCGAAGGCACCCGGGCATTCGCCGAGAAACGCCCACCTGAATGGAAGGCTCGCTGAGGCAGTATCCCCAGAGAAGGTTGCCGGGGCGATGCTCAGCTATTGAGGGCGCTTCGGTCTCCCCACGGCGAAAGCTGACCCTCATATACCGAGGGGCCATTGGCGAAGTGTGAAGCTTCGTGAAGCGACTCAACAAACGGCATGTCGATCGGGTATACCGCGTCGGCTCGGGGTCGAGGGCCGGCCTTGGAGACATGGCCATACAGCGGATGGCCAACCACCTCCTCAGCGATCCAGGCGGCCTGGATCAGCTTGTCTAGGTCATAGCCAGTTTCAATACCCATCTCATGGCACAGGTCGACGAAGTCTTCGGTCGGCACATGCCCCGCGGAGCGGCCGTTTCCGCAATACGGGCACCCGCCCATACCGCCCAGCGAGGTGTCAAACTCGGTCGCCCCCAACTCCAACGCCGCGTAGTAGCTGGCGATCGTTGCACCGCGCGAGTTGTGCAGGTGCATGTGAAACGTCTCGATTTCGGGCCATCGGTCACGAATGGCGAGCATGGTCTCCTTGACCGTGTGGGGTGCGTTCCAACCCATGGCATCGGAGAACGAGATCCGATTCACGTCGATGCCTACGTCGTGCCATTTGTTAACCATCAACTCGATCATCTCGAGCCGCCGGTTCAGATCGAAGGGGCCTTCGAAGTTTGACCCGAACGGGCTGCCAAGTGTGATCGATCCGGCTTCGGCGCCGGCGTCGGCGGCAGCACGCACCGAGGCATCCATGCTGGCGATCTGTTGGGCCTGGGACCGGTTGTAGTTTCGTCGGGCGAACGAGTCACAGATCTCGACATGGATGCCATACGGCCGGGTCCGAACATCGAGTTTCGGATAAAAATGGTCGGCCCGCTCAAATCCCTTCTGGTTGAAGATCGCTGCGGTGTAACGAATCCCGGGCTTTGGCACGAATCGTTCGGCGATCTCGTCGATACACGCCATCGATGGTGTCCACTTGGGATGAGCGAACGAGCCAATGGAGATCACCTTGGCGCCCGTTTCGCCAATGGCATCGAGCAGTCGAAGTTTGTCGTCGACCGAGATGTCCGCGCTCTCGATCTGTAGACCCTCGCGCATCGTGTCATCGAAGATGTTCACGCTCGTCGGAATCATGTGGGCTCTCCCCTGTTGATGCTGTCGTCTCGCCCAATCATCCCTCGCCAGCCACCCCACGCCAACTGCAGACGCACCGCCGGTCCGGATCAGGCGGGGACGATCGGATCACCTTCGACTGCGGTAGAGGCCTGTCCGTCGACACCGACTGGCACTTCCCCCATCAGCGTGACTCGCCAGAACTGCCGATCGAAGTCGGTTTCGAAGATGTCACGGGGTGCAAGATGTGCGGTCGATCGGTTGTCCCAGAACGCAACACAACCTGGTTCCCATCGGAAACGCACACTGAAATCGGTACGCACTGCGTGCTCCCACAACATCTCAAGCAGTAGCTGACTCTCACGAGGGGCTAGGCCGACAATTCGTTTCAGGAACGCAGGGCTGATGTAGAGCACCCGCTCGCCCGTCTCCGGATGGACACGAACCAGCGGATGTTCGCTGACGAGCATCCGATCCTGCACCCGTTGTTGGAGAGCACCGGATTGTTCTCCGCCGGTAAAGGTACCGAAACTGTGCACACCATGAAGACCGTCGACAAAACCCCGCAGCGTCGGCGACAGCGCTTCGTAGGCAACAGCCAGGTTTACCCATTGGGTATCACCGCCGTAGGGCGGCACCACGTCACTACGCAAGATCGACTGCCCTGGCGGGTTGATCGCCGCAGTGATGTCGGTATGCCAACCGGTCCACGGCCGAATAGTCGGTGGCGTCTTACTGCTGTTGGCGGTGCGATGTTTCGCGATCGAATAGATCTCGGGGTATTCCTGGTTGCCTCCGAATACGACATGGCCTGGCGTCGGTGTTCCGAACTGGCGGGCCATCGCCACGTGAGCAGCGTGGTCAAGTTCTTGGCCCCGAAAGAAGACCACTTTCCACCGCAGTAGCGCTGCCCAGATGTCGGCGACTGCAGCTGGATCCAGCGGGCGGCTTAGGTCGACGCCGCTGATCTCGGCGCCGATGTGCACCGACATCGGACGGACTTCGATCGACGATTCGTTGACGTGTTGCGCAACCATACGGCCCAGTCTTTCACGGGTCGACCGCGACGACCTGATGTACCTTCGGTTTCGGTTTGACTTCTCTTCGGCCACCCACAACGCTCTAGTGGATCGAAATGACGAAGCTCGGTGGAAACGCCGTGATGAAGGAAACACGATGTTGAAGCCAGTGCAGCTTGGATCGAACAGCGGACTGCGAGTGTCTCAACTCGCGCTCGGCACTATGAACTTTGGCGAACCGGGGCGGGGACATCAGAGCGACTGGACGCTCGACGCGGATCAAGCCCGACCAATCTTCAGAGCCGCGTTCGACCACGGTCTGTTCACGTTCGACTGCGCAAACATCTACGGCATCGGTGCCTGCGAACAGGTCGTCGGCAAGCTGTTACGCGAGCTTGCCCCTCGGGACCAATACGTCATCGGCACCAAGGTGTCCATGGCCATGGGAGACGGGGCCAATCAACTCGGCCTGTCCCGTAAACACATCATGGAGTCAGTCGATGCATCGCTCACCCGACTGGGCGTCGACTACATCGACCAACTGGTGATCCACCGTCATCCCCATGGCATCCCCGGCCATGTCGAGACCCCGATTACCGAGACGATGGAAGCGCTCCACGATGTCGTGAAAGCAGGCAAGGTGTTGTACCTGGGCGGCTCGTCGATGTTCGCGTGGCAGTTCACCGAACTCCAGATGACAGCGGAACAAAACGGCTGGACCAAGTTCATCTCGATGCAGAACCACTACAACCTCATCTACCGCGAAGAAGAACGGGAGATGAACCAGTACTGCGCCAAGACTGGCGTAGGTCTCATGCCCTGGTCACCATTGGCCCGAGGCATTCTTGCCGGCAGCTACAAGGGCGGTTTGGATAAGGGCCAGACCACTCGCAGTTCAGGTGTCGATAGCAAACGGACCGGCATGCTCTACCGGGGTGAGATGGACTTCGCCATTGCTGACCGTGTGGTCGAAGTTGCCGCCAAGTACGGCAAGACACCCGCTCAAATATCTGTTGCCTGGCTGTTGAACAAACCAGAGATCCACGCTCCGGTTGTTGGCGTCTCAAAGATCTCACAGCTCGATCAACTTGTCGACGCGTGTGATATCACGCTTGAACCAGACGATGTCACCTATCTCGAAGAGCTCTACAAGCCAGTCGAGAACCTGCTGTCCATCGGGTACAGCTGATCGCAGACGGTTAACCGTCGACAGACCAACGGACCGGCAGATTGAGCGGCCCACGAAAGGCCCATCCGCCGAAACGCACCGGGCCAGCCGACTCGTCGAGCCGGAGATCGGGCAATCGGTCAAAGATCTTCGGTAGTGCAACATCGCCGATCAGGCTTCGAGAGGCCGCTGCGCCAGCGCAGAAATGTGGTCCCGCACCAAACGTCAGGCTGGCTCGGTTGTCCCTCGTCACGTCGAACCGGCTGGAGTCCACGAAATGATCTTCATCACGATTGGCCGAACCGAACATCAGAAACACCCGCTCTTCGGCTTCGAACTGCACACCGCCGAAGGAATGATCGACCGCGATTCGTCGGGGTGACATACCGATCGGGGCGATCCAGCGGCAGTATTCCTCGAACACCTGCAGCCAGGTCGCGTCGCCTCGTTGCACGATGGCGAGTTGGTCTGGATGCGTGAGCAGTGCCCAGATCGCACCGGCGATTGCGTCCCTGGGCTCGTTCTGTCCACCCGAGATCGTCAGCTTGATGTTGGCACGGACGTTGCCCATGGGCATACCCGATGCAGCCATGACCGACAGCAGGCTGTAGTCGGGTTGCATCGCAAGTTCTTCTAGCCGTTCGTCGATGGCGGCATCGATTGCGGCGGTTGCCTGGCGGCATCCAGCCTCTAGGCCGGGATCGCCTCCGTAGTTCGAGACTCCGTCGATCATGGCCTGGCTCCACGCATCCATCTCCTGGTAGGTGATGTTGGTGAGTCCGGTCAGGACCTTGAGTGCTTCGCCGCTCAGTGCGGTGGCGTACGCAGGTACGAGATCAGCGTTGCCATCAGCGGCCTCGAGCGCATCGAGCACCGTGTCGGCAAGTGTGGCGAACTGGTCTGCCCACGATGCCTTGACTGTCTTCGGCGACACTGCGGGGTAGTACACGAAACGTTCTTTGCGATGTTCGTCACCGTCGCTACGCATCATGTTCTTGCCCATCAACTCGTTCATCAACCCGCCCGGCTGGTCCGACGAAAAGACCTTGACGTTCTTCTCGCACGTATGAATGTCGTCGCGTTTGGTGAGAAGGGTGGCGTTCAACTCGGGGACAAAACAGATCGGCGTGTTGGCCCGCATCTCGGCCAACGCTGGATATGGGTCGGTCCAGAATGCGGCAGGATCAACGTGAACAACGGGCGCATCGGACATGCGCCGAGTCTGCCACAACCACTACAACCACAGTCGACTGCCGTCGAATCGTGGTACACGCAGGTTCGGTGGCTCAGGCACCGTCAGCATGTGCTCACGCAGCAATTGGATGGCGACTTGTTCGCCGAGCAGCAACGACTCCCAGTAGTCGCTGAAGTAGTGCACCCCTGCCCAGTTACGCCCGATCGAGATATTTGCCGCCAGCTTGTTCAGTTCGCCTTCGACGGTCATGGCACTGCGATTGCCAAGTTCGTCGTAGACCTCGACGGTGGCAAGCCGAGCACCATCACGGGTCGGCACAAAGGCCGTCGCGGCATCACCCGCCAGGTCGAACGGACGGGTGTGATCGAACAGTGTCTTCAAGATGGTGACACAGGCACCAGCCACCGCCGCATGGCCTGCCCCGTACGAGGGATGCATAGGTGACCCCTCGGGGAACGCCATAGGCAACAGCATCGATTCTGTTCCCGATGCTGCTCCTGTCATCCGACGTATCTCTTCCGCGATGCCAGTGTCGTTGAGCTCCCTGGCCATATGGGTGATTTCGGAAATATCGAGAAGACTGCTCTTCTCGATACGGGCCGCTAGCGCTTCGGGGCGCAGCCGTCGATGCACATTGAACTTCTGGAACAACACCGTCTTGAGTGCACGATCACACACTTCGCCAAGCAACGACAGCACATGCTGCACGGCATACAGGACAAACCCCTGCTGATGATCAACCGCATCGTCTTGTTGATACGGCAGCGAGGGGTCAAGCGATATGCCGTTGGAGAGCATCACCAGGCACGCATTAAAATACGCCTGATACAGCGCATCGTTGTGCACATAATTCGCAAGGTCTCGACCGGTCGTGATGAAACGCCGATTGCCCGTATCTGGTGCACGGGTTGACGGCGATAATGCGTTCGCTACGTCGAACCACTCGTCCCAGCTGGTCATGAAGTCCGTGGGGCCAACCTGACGAACCCGTTGGTCGATCGTTTGTGCTCCGTATTCGATCATGCCGTCGAATGGCTCGTTCGTCGCACTGGGTGAACCCACAAGCAGCAACTGCGAAAGGTATGGGCCGACCGAGTTGCCCGGTGCCAATCCTCGGAACACCGTTTGCGGCGAGAGGCCCGTTCGGCGGCGATACATCGCTTCGGCTCCGGCCCCAGACGGCGACGCATCGGCGTTGAACCACCGCAGCGCGCCGAGTTCCTCAAGCATCCGGTCTCGGGGTGTGCTGGCCGCAGCATCCTGGCGCAGATCGGTGAGCGGCTCGTCTCGCAGCACCGCCAGAGCGTAGACCTCGGCCATTTCGCCGATGAGTTCGTCAGAACCTGCACGTGGGGCAGGGGGCATCGTGATCGATTGGGGGTCGTGCCCACTCAAGTTGAAGCACAACCCCGCTGCAGGTGTTTCCCAGCCCCGCAAGGGCGACTCGTCGGGCGCAGCGCGAAAGCCGCGGTGTAGACCAAGCGGAACCTCACGAAAGTCGTTGCTGGCTCCTGTTTCGATGGCTCCAACAAACTGTTCGAAGTGAGCCTTTAGCCGTACCAACCCGGACACATAGTTGTGCGGCAGCCCTTTGGTGAACGACATGGCGTAATCGGTATCGGCTCGTTCGTCGCCATTGGGTCGATGCGTCGGCTTGTCTCCTGCCGCTGACATCGCCGCAGCCTCATCCCGGACGCGCAGAGCCTCACCCACCCGACCATCGTGCTGGTGAGCGGCCTGTGCCGAAGCCTCACTCGACGTACCGCCGAGCGCGCCTGTCGTGACAGTCGCAGCCGCGAGTCCCCCGAGAAACCGGCGGCGCGATGGTCGACCTCTGTCCTCATCTGCCACTGTGAAAGCGCAGACGACAACAGCCAGGTGCCCCGGCAAGCAACGACCGCGGACGCGTGCCTGCAGAAGATCTACGAGAGGTGCAGGCTCCCACTAGGCCAGCGCAACATGCCGTTTTCCGTAGTGGGGTTGGACTGCTCGTAGTCGTTGTCGCCCGGGTAGGCGATGCGTTGGTGACCTTCGACGTTGTAACGGATCCGAATCCGTTCGTCGTCCCCGCTTGTTGCGCTGGCTGCTGAAGCGATTGCTTCGTCGACCGACGAGAATGTGGCCAACCGCTGCAACATCGACAACGTTGGCGTCATCATGATCATCTCGCCGGCGTCGTTGGCCACCAACGCGTCGGCCGCACGAACCCATGTGTGGTTAACCGCTTCGTCGTCGTCGTGGAGCGGCACCTGCCCCTCGGGCATACCGGTCACGAAGAACCGAGTGTCATAACGGCGAGGCGAACCTAGTGGCGTGACCCATTGGGCGACATAGTGAACCCCAGCGCCGTCGAGCGCGAGGTCCTCGCTGGCCACGATGCCGGTGAAGGCAGATTCAGTGTTGTTCACGACATCACGGTGGGCCTCAAAACGCTCGGCAACCTGAGGATCGCGGAAATCCAACAACTGACCAGTCGAGAGGTCGTGAGCGATCAGCAGGCCAGCTTCCTCGAACGTCTCACGAAGGACCGCTACCCAGTAGGCGATGCCTCCACTTTCCAATGCTAGTTCCATGCTGCATGCCGGATCGGTTCGACCGGCCACGAGCGCATCGGCTTCGGGCGTGGCGTCATCGGCGTCTACCCCACCTCCCGGAAACACCCACATGTCGCCGACGAACACCGAGCGACTGTTGCGTTTCAGCATGAGCACATGCAGATCGGGACGTTCGTCCAGAATGAGCACCGTGGCCGCGGTGCGGACGGGGATCGATTCCGGGTCGTAGTCGTCGCCGCGACCCGGAGCGCTCGATCCTGTCGAGATCCACTTCGTTTGCTCATCTGCCATACCAGAACCCTGCCACGACACGGGGTTCTGGCCCGAATCGTCAGGCGAGGACGAATCCTGGGTAGCCGGCTTCGGCTTCGGCGTCGATGAGTTTGCGATACTTGGGGTTGCCGCCGTTGTAGATCAAGTGGCGGGCGGTGTCGCGGCCTTCGACATTGGAGTTGTACCCGTTGAACCATGCCTTGGTATGGCGCATGAGCAACCGCTCATAAAGGGACGCGACATGTTCGGTCCATTCGACTTCGCGCTCGGGCAAGGCTTCGATGCGGGTGAGGCCTTCGTCACGCAGGTGTTTCATCAGATCGGTCGCCCACTCGACCCCTGTTTCGATGCCACGAGGGAAGTTGGTGGACACTGAACCTGCCGTCGGCCCGGCGAGCGTGATCAGATTTGGGAAGCCTTGCGCACCGATACCGAGGTAGGTGACGGGGCCTTGTGACCATTTGTCACGCAAGGTTTGGCCATCGGTGCCGACAAACTCCATGCGATCGAACGAGCCCACGACCGCGTCAAAGCCGGTCGCATAGATGATGATGTCGAACTCGTAGAGCTCAGCCGAGGTGCGAATGCCTGCGGCTTCGATCTCGACAATCGGCGTCTCGGAGACGTCGACCAGCGTGACATTGTCTCGGTTGTAGGCCTCGTAGTAACGGGTCTCCATAGGGACCCGCTGGGTACCAAAGCCGTGATCGGTAGGGATCAGCTTCTCGGCAATGACTGGATCGTCGACTCGGTCTCGGATCTTCTCGGCGATAAACGCGCTCAGCTCGGCGTTCGCTTCCTCGTCGACAAAAATCTCGAGGAAGTTGCTGAGCCAGATCCCGAAGCCAGGTTGGGCATACAGGTCTTCCCATTTTTCCCTGCGTTCTTCGGCGGTCATGCTGAGAAACGGTCGACGGTCGGGTTCGTGCAGAAACCCGCCAGGCGTCTGCGCACACTTCTCGAAGATGGCGTCGTAGTTCGAGCGGATCTCGGCCATCTCCTCGGTGGAGAGCGGGCCGTTATGCAGCGGTGCGCACCAGTTCGGACGACGCTGGAAGACGGTCAAGTCCGCACCCGCTTCGGCAACAACCGGGATCAACTGGACACCGGTGGCGCCGGTACCGATGATGGCAACCCGTTTGCCAGCAAGTTCAACCGGCTCTTTTGGCCACCGGTAGGTATGCCATGCCTGTCCGGCAAAAGTTTCGGTGCCGGGAATGTTTGGTTCGGTCGGAGCCGACAGCAGTCCAATCGCCGTCATCAGCCACCGGCAGGTCAGGGACCGACCGTCGGCCAGGTTGACCGTCCACAGACGTTCGGCTTCGTCCCATTCGCTGCGCACGACCTTGCAGCCGAACTGCATGTCACGGCGAAGATCGAACTTCTCGACAACGTGCTCAAGGTAACGGAGTGTCTCGGGCTGGGCCGAGAAACGTTCACTCCAGTCCCACTCGTCGAGCAATTCCTTGGAGAACGAATAACCGTAGGTGTAACTCTCGGAGTCGAACCGGGCACCCGGATACCGATTCCAGTACCACGTGCCACCGGGACCATCGCCAGCTTCGAGAACGGTCGCTTCGATGCCGAGTTTGCGCAGTCGGTACAGCTGGTAGATGCCACACACCCCGGCACCGATGATGAGTACCTCATGATCTGGGTTCACTGGCATCAGTAGCTCTTTGGTAGGCCGAGGGTGTGCTGTGCGACATGGTTCAACACCATCTCGCGACTCACCGGTGCGGACTTGTGGACTCGGGCGATGAACCACAGATCGGCCAAGCCGTATTCGATGGCGAACCCGTTTCCGCCGTGAATCTGAATTGCTTGGTCGAGCGCTTCGAGGGAAGAATCAGCCGCCGCGAACTTGGCCATGTTGGCGGCCTCGCCGGCCTCGACTGTGAGACCTGCATCGCACAGCTGCGCAGCCTTCTCGGTCATCAACCGAGCTTGCTGGACCTTAATCGTGGCTTCTGCCAACGGATGTGCGACACCCTGGTGGGCACCGATGACCTTGCTCCACACCTGGCGATCACTTGCGTATTCAGACGCCCGGTCGATGGCGTAGCAGCTGATGCCATTGTTCACGGCTGCAACGGCAACTCGCTCGGTGTTTAGACCAACGAACACCTGCTTGAGGCCGTTGCCCTCGACACCAACCAGTGCATCGGGACCAAGCTTGACGTTGTCGAAGAACATCGTGAACTGCTTGTCGGGCGACATCACCACCGACTCGATCGGGTGCATGGTGATGCCCGGCGCATCGGGTTCGATGATGAACAAGGAAAGCGGATGGCGACCGTTCGGGCTGGCTTCGGGACCACGAGCGACGACCAGCAGCGCGTCGGCTTCGTCGGGGGCGGACGTCCAGTACTTCTGCCCGCTCAGTGTCCAACCGCCGTCGCCGTCGGGTGTTGCCGTGGTCGAGATCCGGTGAGTGTTGGTGCCTGCGTCGGGTTCGGTAATGGCGAACGACATCCGTTTGGTGCCGTTGGCAAGTCCGGGGCACCACCGTTGTTGCAGCTCTTCGGTGCCATATGCCTCGAGGATCGGCGAACAGATCGACTGCAACACCATCGAGAACAACGGGCAACCTTGCGCGGAGGTCTCTTCGACGACCACGTTGTAGTCGGAGATGCCTCCGCCACCACCGCCCCACTTCTCGGAGATGTGAACGCCGAGGAAACCGGCTTCGCCCAGCTCTCCCCACAGTTCGTCGACCTTCCCGCCGGTGCGGACCTTGTCTTGGAAATATTTGCGGCCGTACTTACCTACGAGTTGCCCGACGGCACGACGCAACTCCAGATGATGTTCACCGGAGTTCACGATGTTCGAATGCGAAAGTGGCGTGCGTGCCATGGGCCCTCCCGGGGCTAATCGGTCAAGGTGTTTCTATCTACAAGTGTCAACAGTTGTGTTGACAAACTACAGCATGTCTTGTGCCATCTCCACAAGCCGGAACTTTTGGACCCGAGCAGTAACGGTCAACGGCAGGTCTTCGACATCGACAAATAGCACATGAGCGGGCACCTTGAACCGTGCGAGTTCGGCCTTGCAATGTGCGATGAGTGCCTCTTCGGTGAGCCCACTAGCAGCATCAGCCACCACGAAGGCACACCCGACTTCGCCCATCCGGTCATGGGGGATGCCAGCTACGTGGGCTTGGGCCACGCCGGGGAATGCGGACAGGACAGCCTCGACTTCGGTCGGCATGACCATCTCGCCACCGCAGCGATAACTCTCCTTGACGCGACCCGTGAGCAATACCGAATCATCGGCACCAACGATGCCGATATCCCCGGTGTGGAGCCAGCCATTTTCGTCGATCGTTGCCGCAGTTTCCTCGGGTTTGTTGTAATAGCCCGGCGTGACCATCAAGCCTCGCACCATCAACTCGCCCTGTTCGCCACGGGGGAGGTCACGCCCGGTTACCAGATCGATTGTCTTGTATTCGGCCAGATCTCCGGCGATTCCTGCCGGACGGAACTTGCCATGTGAACCCGTGAGCATCTCGTCGGGATCTTCGGGGAAGTAACGGGTGGCTGCCGCAGTGGTCTCGGTCTGGCCGTATCCCATGGCCACTTCTTCGGGCTGGAACACCTCGTTGATCTCGGACCAGATCGATGCTGGGGCTGCGCCTCCGCTGGAGTACATGATCGTCAACGTGCTCAGGTCATAGGAGTTGACCCGAGCTTCGTCGAGCAGCGCGAAGGTCATTGTTGGTACGGCGACCATCTCGTC
>DNHM01000097.1:0-3856 GCA_003485885.1 Acidimicrobiaceae bacterium | reverse complement strand
AACGAGACCGCCAACATGCATTCGATATAACCGAACACGTGGTACATCGCCAACGAGAAGACACACCGGTGCCCAGGTGTGATGGCCCGACTGTGCGCCGAGGCGTAGGCCGCTCGCAGGATCATGTCGTGACGCAACAACACCCCCTTGGAAACTCCGGTCGTTCCTGACGTATAGAGAATGTCTGAGAAGCTGGCGGGGTCGACCGGGCCGACCTTTTCTGAGATGGCCTCAGCCGTGGCTCCGGCACCGAGCGCTTCAACATCACCCAACGATTGGCACTCTCGAGAGATCCCATCCGCACTGAAGACAACGACGTTTCTGACCTTAGGAAAGGCGGTTCCGCCGCCGTTCTCGACCCATCCCGGCATCATCGAATCCAACATGGCGACATAATCCATGTCACGAAATCGGTCCATGGCAACAACTGCAACCGCGTCGGACTGTTCGATCACGTAGCCGAGTTCGCGTTCGCGGAGCAAGAAGTTCGCGGGCACACTTGTGGCCCCCAGCCGTGCGATCGCGAACTTCAGTGCCACGAACTCGGGATGGTTTGCCATAACCACAACGACATGTTCACCCTTGCGAATACCCATCTCGTAGAGGCCAGCGGCCAGCCGGACCGACCAGTCCTGTATCTGGCGGTAGGTCCAGGTTTGGTCGTCGGTGATGATGAAGGGTTCGTCGGCGAAAAGTTCGACCATGGCATCGAGGTGTTGTGCCAGTGTCCGCGGAATCCAGGTTCCATGGAGGGCATCGATAGCGGCCCGGCGTTCGGCCGGAGGGGCAAGGGTCATGGGTTGCTCGTCATCGTTCGTTCGAGAGAAAATGTTTCGTTCATGTGCCTGTCCAACGTGGCTCACGTCGCTCGGCGAAGGCGGTCGCGCCCTCGTGGGCATCGTTCGAGGCCAGCACCTGGTCAACGATTGGCCGCTGGATGTCAAACCGCTCGGTGGCTGGCCAGGTCGGCGACTCGGCGATGATCCTCTTGGTGGCCTGCACGCCAAGAGGTCCGTTCGCTGCAATCTCGTCGGCTAACTTCACCGCTTCGTCGAGCGCCGATCCCTCGGCCACCAGTCGATTGACCAACCCCCACCGGTGGCCTTCTTCGGCCGACATTCGACGGCCGGTAAGTGCCAACTCCATCGCGATCTGACGGGGCAGGCGTTCGGGCAATCGAAGCACTCCACCCGCACCAGCCACCAAACCCCGAGTGACCTCGGGCAGGCCGAATTGTGCCGTGTCGCCAGCCACGATCATGTCGCACGCCAACGCCATCTCGAAGCCGCCAGCCAAGGCGTACCCCTCGACGGCGGCAATGACTGGTTTCACCGGTTGTGCTTCGGTGATCGCCGCGAAACCCCGCCCCTCGACCTCGGGGCGTTGGCCGGTTTCCGCAAACGTCTTCAGGTCCATACCAGCGCAGAAGGTGCCACCTGCCCCGGTGATGATGCCAACGGCAAGCCCCGAATCCGCATCGAGCATGTCGAGTGCGTCGGCCATTTCCAGCGAGACGGCATGCGTGATTGCGTTGCGCACCTCGGCCCGGTCGATCGTGATAACCAAGGTCTTGCCCCGGTGTTCGGTCTGAACAAAGTGCCCCATGTCAACACTATTGTTGACGAACCCAAGCTCGTCAACAATAGTGATGGCTGGGGAACGAAGGATTTTTGTATGACAACGCCACGGTTGGACACCAGCCCACAGGCTGTTGGCGTCGTTGGCGCTGGCACGATGGGTACCGGCATCGCCTACGTGTTTGCCGTAGCCGGTAGCCAGGTCACCGTTGTTGAACCATCGACCGCGCAGGTCGCCGTTTTGTGGGCTGCCATAGATGGCGCACTTGCTGGCGCAGTCAAACGCAACAAAATCACTCCCGAGGGTGCAGCGGAGGCTCGAGCTCGCATCCATCCCGTCGGCGAAATCGACCACTTGCCCGAAGCCGCCGACCTCGTCATCGAGTCGGTTCCCGAGGACCTTGCACTCAAGACGCGCGTGCTCCACCGAATTGAGCAGCGGCGCCCGACCACACTCGCCACCAACACAAGCTCGATCTCGATCGACTCGCTCGCGTCGTCGCTTTCCGAACCCGGACGTTTCTTGGGCATGCACTTCTTCAACCCGGTGTGGTCACTTCCGCTCGTCGAACTCATCGCCGGAGCTGCGACAGAACCGGACACGCTCGCCGCAGCACGATCGGCGGTCGACGCGCTCGGCAAACAGAGCATCACCGTGACCGACATCCCAGGCTTCGCCACGTCGCGCCTCGATATGAGCGCAGCACTCGAAGCCATGCGCATGCTCGAAGATGGCGTGGCATCAGCCACCGACATCGATCGAGCAGCGGTTCTGGCGTATCGACATCCGGTGGGCCCGCTAGAACTGAGCGACATCGTCGGGCTCGACGTACGCCTCGATATCGCTCGATCGCTGCACGCAAGTCATGGCGAGCGTTACGCACCACCCGCCATCTTGATCGCCAAGGTTGCCGCTGGTGACCTGGGGAAGAAAACCGGCCGCGGCTTCCATGACTGGACCTCGGCTAACCCAGCACACTCAAATACCACCTGACCGAACCCTCACGACCCGAATAGAGGCACTCTCAATGGCTCCAACCCTGTTCACATCGGAATTGGTTGACACCGCCGACCATCACCCAGAACTGCGAGCAGCAGTCTCTGGTGTCGCCGGCCAGTTCGGCCGCAAGTACTTTCAAGACGTTGTCGCACGCGACGACAAACCGACCGAGTTATGGGATGCGCTAGCCGAAGCTGGTTTCCTGGGCGTCCACATCCCCGAGAACTATGGCGGCGGAGGTGGTGGACTGGCCGACTACAACATCGTGATCGAGGAGACGGCCGCTCAGGGTTGCCCGGTGTTGTCGCTGGTGATTGGTTCCATCACCGCACCGATCATCACCGCCCACGGCAGCGAAGCAATGAAGGACACATGGCTGCCCGGCATCGCGTCCGGCAAGCTGCGCATGTCGTTTGCAATAACCGAACCCGACGCAGGAACCAACACTCACAACATCTCAACAAAGGCCGTGCCCAACGGCGACGGCTGGTTGCTCAACGGCACCAAGTACTACACGTCGGGTGTCGACGAGGCTGACTCGATCCTGGTTGTTGCACAAAGCGGTGAACCCGATGCCAGCGGCCGACATCGGTTATCGCTCTTTGTCGTTGATGCCGACGCCCCCGGCATCACCTGCCAAGACATTCCGTGTGCCGTGCAGGCAGCCGAGAAGCAGTTCACGGTGTTCTTCGACGACGTAGAGATGGGGCCCGAGGCTTTGATCGGCACCGAGGGCAACGGCTTGCGTCAGGTCTTCGCCGGGCTGAACCCAGAACGAGTCGCAGCATCGGCCATCAACAACGGCATCAGCCGGTTCGCTCTCGAAGCAGCTGCCCAATACGCCAACGACCGGGTGGTGTGGAGCAAGCCAATCGGTGGACACCAGGGAATCGCCCACCCTCTTGCCGAGGCCTACATCCAGGTGCAACAAGCCCGATTGATGGCCGCTCGAGCCGCCGACCTGTACGACCGAGGATCCGAAGACGCAGGCGAGATCGCCAACATGGCCAAGTTTGCAGCCGCCGATTCGTCGCTCGTTGCCCTCGACCGAGCCATTCAAACCCACGGAGGAAACGGCCTGGCGCTCGAATACGGCCTGGCCGATTTGTGGTTCGTCGCCCGACTCCACAAAACCGCGCCGGTGAGTCGTGAGATGATCCTGAACTTCGTCGCCCAACACAGCCTCGGCCTCCCCAAGAGCTACTGATGACCGACACCAGAGGCCCTCAAACCCCACTCCCTGAAACAGTGCTTACTCAAACAGTGCTTCCTCAAACAG
>DNHM01000439.1:344-8881 GCA_003485885.1 Acidimicrobiaceae bacterium | reverse complement strand
CCGGTCAGTCGGTCGCTGTTTCGAATGATGTATTCGCTGTGCTGGTGATGTGCAGCGTGTGACACGAACAAGCCAACGTTGTGCAGCAGGCCCGCCGCCTCGAGCAATTCGCGATCAGCTGGAGCCAAGCCGTGAAGATCCGAAAGCTGATCGAACAGATCCAATGCCAACTCTGTGGCATGAAGCACGTGGGGCTGATCCTCTTCGAAGTCTTCGACCATACGCATGAGCGAATCACGGCGAAGATCAGATAGCCGCAAACTGCCCGTCTCGATGCCGAGCGTGCGATCCAACAAGACACCTTCACGCAACGCGAATGGGCTGGTGATCATGCGATGGATCTCAAAGGCCCGGAAGATCTCATCGAGCAAGATTGCACCGCCCACGATCACGTCGGCTCGTTTGTCGGCCAGTCCTGCGACCTCGTCAGCTCGTTCTTCGGGGGTTGGCCACTGCACCAGTTCGTCGATCAAGGCATCGAGGCCTTCATCGGTTATCACGGTGTCGAGACCAGCACCGACGGACTCGCCGTGGGAGCGGAGTCTGATCATGTCCCCCAGAGCTTCAGCTGTTCCTGATGACCCAATAGCAGTCTGGTGCCCCAACCGTTTCAGAGCGTTCACGACCGGGACGATAAACGAACGGGTGTAGACCCGGCATGCCGCTACCGACTCGGCCGTAATCACACCACCAGGGAAGAATCGATTGGTAAGCCGGAGATGGCCGATCCGCAGGCTGCGAGCACCCAGGCTTCGGCCGGACTTACCAATCAGAAACTCGGTGCTGCCGCCTCCGATATCAACCATCAGCAACTGCTGATCAAACACTGGCAGCGCTTGGAGAACACCCAGGTGTATGAGTCGGGCCTCTTCAGGCCCCGAGATCACATCGACGGTCACGCCAGCCTGCGCCGCCCGTTCGACGAAGACATGGCCATTGTCTGATTCACGAACCGCGCTGGTGGCAACTGCATAGATGGTTGCGTCAAAACTGTCGGCAATAGCTTTAAACCGTCGCAGCGCAGCAACACCTCGACTGATCGCGTCCTCGCTCAGCAGCCGGATATCACCCGGTCCATCGCCAAGGCGCACCGTCTCCTTGTCGGTGGTAAGGACTGTGAACTCGCCGTCTTGACCAACCTCGGCGACGAGCAGGTGAACGGAGTTCGTGCCGATGTCGATGGCGGCATGGTTGGTCATGCGGCTCGAGCGAGCAGTCGTTTTCGAAGCTGGTTCAGCACGGTGATCGTGGTAAATTCTCGGGTGCGCTTCCGGTCGAAGGGCCACTCGACCATCAACGATTCGGTAACACCGTCGACATGAGTGGCCATGAACACGGTGCCGGCCTTATAACCGCCTGACTCGGCCGGACCTGCCACGCCTGTCACGGCTACCGAGCAGTCAGCGCGAAGAACACGTGCTGCACCTTCGGCCATAGCAATCGCCCCCTCGTCACTGATCGCAGCAACGTCTTCGAGGCCGAGAACATCGCGTTTGACCGAATCGGCGTAGGACACAATGGATCCCTGGAAGACGTCGCTGACACCTGGATGCGACGTGATTCGTTGCCCGATAAGCCCACCTGTGAGCGACTCAGCGACCCCCAGCTTCAGGCCCTGAGCCCGACACAGGTCGACGACCACACTCTCCATCGTGTCGTCATCGGTTCCGAACACCATGTCGTCGCCGATGATGGAACGTACGATTATCTCCTCGGCGGCAAGTTTGGCATCGACCTCTTCCTGGGTCGAGGCCTTTGCGGTAATCCGCACCTTCAGGCCTTCGATTCCACTGGCAAGAAAGGCAATGGTGGCTTCGCCGGTCGTATCGAGACGGGTGATTTCATCGGCAAGCATCTCAGCCAGTCCTGATTCACTCGAGCCCCAGGTACGAAGCACCCGACTGGCGATAATCGAAGTGATCCCTGCACGCACTCGTAGGTCCGGGAGCACGAAACCATCGATCATCTGCGTCATCTCCCATGGCACACCGGGCACGGCGTAGATGACCTTGTCGCCGATGGGGCAACACAGACCGGGTGCGGTCCCTGGTTGGATCGGTATGGGCTCGCCCCCAACTGGAATCATGGCTTGGAGCAGATTGTTCTGTGGCATCTGCCGGCCCCGTTGGCTGAACATGGCACTGATCTTGTCGACCAACTCTTGACGGGTTTCGAGTTCCACACCCATCACATCGGCAACGACGTTGCGGGTGATGTCGTCCTGAGTCGGACCGAGGCCGCCACACAAGATCACGGCATCACTTCGTGATAGCGCCAGGTCGATGGCGGACCTCATCCGATCGGCATTGTCACCGACCTTTACCTGGAAATGACTATCGATCCCAGCTAAGGCAAGCTGCTCGCCGATATAGGACGAGTTGGTGTCCACGATCTGGCCCAACAGCAGCTCGGTACCAACCGCAATAACTTCACACTTCATCGTCCGAGGGTAGTCGCCCCGCCGCTACGGGCTCTCCTCTGCGGACGGCCGAGTGCGAACGACGGCTAGCCGTGGGCCTGGTGGGCGGCTTGTTCGCCGTCGACCAGGTATTGGGCGCCGGTGAACACGGTGAGGACCACGGCAGCCCAGATGGCGATGTCCACCACCAGTTGATTGCCTTTAAGAATTGGCATGACGGCCAGCAGAAGCGCAGCGCCTTGCACCGTTGCCTTCCATTTGGCCAGAGGTCGCGCCGGAATCGAGATGCCACTGACGGCAAATCGGATGCGCATCGCGCTGATAATCACTTCGCGGGCAGCAATAAGAACCATGGGAGCGAGACCGAGACGGTCGACCGACACCAATGTGAATCCGACACCGAGAATAACGATCTTGTCGGCGAGCGGGTCGAGAAAGGCACCACTGCGGCTGTAGCCATTCGTGGCTCGAGCAACACTTCCATCGATCAAATCAGTGAAGGCCATGAGTAGACCAACAGCGAACGCCGCCCATGAGGTACCAAGCGCTGACGAGTCTGCGAGCACCATCAGGCACAACACCGGCGTGAGAGCAATACGGCTCACGGTGATGAAGTTCGCTGGAGTTGCTAACCCATACAACGGGTAGCTCCGCACGACCTGAGTCATCAGTGCATATCTCCGAGTGCGCCTTCGGCGCGCAGGTCTGGTCCAGCTGCATCGGCAATCGTCACCATCGCAAATTCGCCAACTGGCAGATCCGCGGAAACATGAATGATTCCATCGATTTCGGGGGCTTCTCGGTGAGAGCGCGCAACGCCAGATTCATCCACAAGTACTTTGACCTGCCGACCGATCAATTCGTCACGTTTTTCTTCAGTAATGAGATCTTGCATCTCCCGGAGCTCGCCCAAACGCTCGGAAACCAAGCCGGAATCGACTTGCCCATCCAGATCTGCGGCATAGGTTCCTTCTTCCTTGCTGTAGGAAAAGAAACCACACCAGTCGAGCCGAGCCTGCTCGACGAACTCAAGGAGCGCATCGTGGTCTTCCTCGGTTTCCCCGGGGTAACCAACGATGAAGTTGCTTCGGAAGGCAGCATCGGACTCGCGGGAGCGAATCGCCTCGATGCGCTCGAGGAAGACGTCGGAACCGCCCCAACGGCGCATCCGACGCATCAATGGCTTTGACACGTGCTGCAACGACAGATCGAAGTACGGCACGCCGGTTTCGCACATGGCATCGATCAACGTGTCATTGAGATCACTGGGATACAAGTACAACAACCGGACCCAGTCGACGCGTTCAGCAACTGCTTTAACCAGGGGAACGATGGATCGTTCGCCCTTACCTTGATCTCGTCCAAAGGCAGCCAGGTCTTGGGCGACAAGGACGATTTCTTTGGCGTCGAGTTCATCGACCTCGCGGCAGATGTCTTCGATGGTTCGGCTGCGCTGTGGGCCACGAAAGGTCGGGATGGCGCAGAATCCACAGTTGCGATCGCAGCCTTCGGCGATCTTCACATACGCCCAAGGTGAACGCGACGGAGGCCGAGGCAGATGTAACAGGTCGAGCAGGGGCGCCTTTGGTTTGGAACCAATAGTTACTGGCACACCGAAGCCCGCGATTTGGTCTGCTTCAGGAAGCGCCTCGGCCAATTCATCGCCATAACGCTCTGCCATGCAGCCGGTCACGACCAGTTTGGAGTCGCCGGAGCGGTTGTGGTCGAGCTCCAGAATCGTGTGGATCGACTCTTCCCTGGCTTCCTCGATGAACGCGCACGTGTTCACCACGATGAGATCAGCTTCGTCAGCCGACTCAGCAGCGGTCATGCCGTCGGCGATCAGCGTGCCTTCGAGCTTGTCGCTATCGACCTGGTTCTTGGGACACCCCAAGGTTTCGATGAAATACGAGCCCGGTACCGCTGATACAGGGGTTCCGGTCAGGTCTACAGAATTAGCCACCGGGTAAGGCTAGCGCCACTACTTCGACGCACTCTTGCGCCTCGGGTTCTTCCGCACAGTCGATCGTGGTGCTGATCGTGAATGGCATCGTGCCGAGGTAGATCAGCAGTAGCGCTGCTGCCTGCCACCGGACGACTCGACCACCGGTGTAGAGGAACACGGCTGCGATCAGTACAACGCTGATCATGATGATCGTCGCCAGTCCAGCAAGGTTGTTGTCCTCGAGCGGACCGGGGCCAAGCAGGCCAAGAACCGCACCAACAGCCAGGCTGTTGAAGATATTCGAACCGAGCAGATTGCCGATGATCAGATCGGTCTCGCCCTTACGGGCGGCGACAACCGCGGTCACCATCTCAGGGAGCGACGTACCAATAGCCACCAGCGTGAGCCCAACAAACCCGCCGGTCAAACCGACCTCATCGGCCAGGCTGGTGGCGCCTTCAACGAGAAGCCATGCCCCGCCGACCGTACCGGTCAGACCGACAACCGTTCGCACGCCGCTTGCCATCGCACCTTTCGGTTCATGCTCCTGCGCTGGTGATTCAAGGTCATGATGATGAGCGTTGCGAAGCAGCCACAACAATGTCGCGACCAGGGCTACGGCGAGTACCACGCCCTCCCAACGACGAAAACCATCTTGGACGAACACAGCAAAGAGTAGGACCGACCCGACACAGAGTGGGAGTTCGCGTCGGCTCGTCAACGTGTCGATACTGATCACTGCAATCAACGCAGCAATACCCAGAACCAGCGTCATGTTCGCGACATTCGAGCCCAAGACATTGCCGACACCAAGATCGGCGTCGCCCTGCACCGCTGCAACTCCGGACACGAGCATCTCGGGCAGGCTCGTACCGAAGCCGATGACTAAGGCACCCACCACTACCGGCGAGATGTTGAACACATCCGCAACCGACACTGCGCCCTCGACAAAATGGTCCGCAGCAAAGGTCAAGATGATGATGCCCACAACAAGGAGAATGAGGGCAAGAACCACAACCCGAGGTTATCCAGTCAGGTATGTGACCGACGCGTCGAACAGCGCCTCACTCAAGCAAGGTGACCGTGCCCGCTGTTGCGTCTACCCGAACCCTGGCTCCGTGCGGAATCCGGGTGGTTGCGTCGGTGGCTGCAACGACACACGGCATGCCGAACTCACGAGCGACGATGACCGCATGGCTCATCTGGCCCCCGACGTCGACGACCACGGCCTCGGCCGCAACAAAAAGCGGCGTCCATGCTGGGTCGGTCAGTGGCGCGATAAGTACATCACCAGGTCCAAGATCCCCGGGATCGAACGGGTCAGTGACCACACAGGCTCGTCCCTCGGCCACACCCGGCACTGCCGCCAGACCGGTTATCGATTCGCCCACGGCCAATCGGGATTCAGAACCCGCCTGGCTGCGTAATGGCCAGCTCTGGACTGGCGGCATCTCGCCTTCGAACACGAACGGAGGCACTCGGTCACTGAGCGCCTGACGAGTAGCACGGCGGGTAGCAATCGTGTCGGCAAACGCTGCTGGGTCAGCGATGTAGGCATCGAGCTCATCGGCCATGCAGAACCACATATCTTCCCACTGGCCATCGTCGGTCCTGCGGGCGGCCCGCCCAGCAAGCTCACGAGAAAGGAGCCGGCTCACATGAATGAGCTCGACGACCGTTGTCTTCGAACGTTCACGTCCGGCACTGAAGAGCATCGCTGCCGAAAGCGCACGGTCGAACTGTTTACGCAGCGGCCACGAGACACGAGCACGGGTTTCAGCCGTTACTGCTTTGCGATCCGCTGTGAGACCAAGCGCTCGGGCAACTGGATCCTGCTTTTCTTCGGCGAGGCGTAGCCGGTCGATCAATGCGAGCGCGAGCCGTGGTTCGGTCCCCCACGTCTGTGACGCGGTCTCCCACTCGTTTGGACCTCGAGCACCGAAGTCGTCCAGGAAGGTTTCAAAATCGCGAGGGAAGTCCGAAGGCTCACACTCAGCGAGCCGTTCACTCAGCCCGTCAAGGCCCTGATCAAACGCCGACGTCAACTGGGGCGAAGCTGCTACCGACCGGCCTAGCTTCCACAACGCGGTGCTGGGCGCAGCACTATCGACATCGCCGATCGAACTCAGCAACGACAGCGCCAACGCCCGGTCATCGAGCTGCTTCTCACAAAACGTCGACAGGAACTGCACGGCAGCACCAGCCTTACCGGTGACCTCGAGGTGGCGACTGAACAGCTGCATGCCCACCGGGATAAGGCTGCGAATCGTGGCAAGAAGCGCCTGATCGTCGGCTTCGAGAAGTCGGGGCACACGTCGTTTCCACTCTGAGACCATGCGCTGATCCGCTTGTAACTCGACGAGTGACCGGGTACGCAAAACGTTGATCATGTACCGAATTGCGTTGAGACTTGCCCGCACGCTGCGGTCGGCCTTGTTCGGAACATGGGGCGGAGCGCTGGCTTCGCTGCCGAGATAGAGGGCGTCGTTCTCGGCAATCGAGACACCCGGAGAGCGAACAGCCAGCACTCGTGACAACGACAGGTTCAGATACATGTATCCGCCGAAAACGCCGGCGGCGCACCCACTCCCCTCGACTAGTTCGGCGTTGGTCACCAGTCCGGTCTTTACCATCGCAGCGTTCATCGGGTCGTCGAACGCACGCGTCAGGCTGATCGACAAGGGATACGCAACCTCGGGCCAAACCTCGCCGGCGTTACCGCGGGTGTACACAGGAAATCGAGTGCTGCACCTCTCGTGCACGTACGGGCCAACACCCAGATCTACCAAGGTCAGAGACTGCATGATCCTGACAATAGTGGGTTACGGGTTGACGACCCGGGTGTCAGGCTCGAACGCTGCAAGAGCGAACCAGAACGTGTCAAGGTGCTCGACACGTTCCAGTTGGTGCCCTTTGAGCGGCCCGCCTACAGCCGAGCCCTGGATGTTCCAGGTTGAGCCTGTTTCCTGGTCCACAAAGTTGGCACCGTCGCCCGCCGACTCGTCGCTGCGCATGAAGCTCAGAGCCTGACCATCGGCCATCGGCAGGTAGACGCCTACAGCGCCGACGTCTCGACCATCGGCGATCGCCCGTTCTTCGAGCGCTGTCGCCGTGCCAGGCAAGTGCCACACACTCAACAGTTCACCGTCGACCTCGGTGACGAGAACACCAGCCGACGCCAGGCTTTCAAGCACAATCGCAGCGCTGTCGTCTCCTCGACGGATACCCACAATACGTTCCTTGGCCGGCAGGCGCTGGTCGTTCTCACCGTCGAACAGAAACGGGCTCGTGGTCACGTCGTCGTAGCCCGAGTAGGGGTTCTGGCCGTAGCTGCGCTGATATCCCGTTTCTCGAGTTAACACCAGAGCCTCAGGATTGGCTTGTAGAAAACTACGCCACGACAGCGTCTGCATAGGAAGTAACTCAAGCTGGGTACCAACGAGGGTGCCGACAACTGCGGTGCCGTTGAAGTGTGTCCACATCGATTCGGTTTCTCGGTCGTACATCGCCAGCGACGAGTTAAACAGTCGACCCGACGTTCCGAACGTGACGATGCGGTCGCCTAGATCTCGGCGATACGCGAGTGCCGAGTTACACAGCGGGCAATACGAAACAGCAACGGGAACATCGCCGAACGTGTCGTTTACCAACTCGTGCCATGTCATGATCTGCACCGGATAAGCCCGGGTTTCGCCATCCACGGAAAGCGCAAGAACTGGCTCAGTGCAATGGATCCAGTCCACCGTGTTTGCGGTTTGGAAGACGGGAGCGTCGATTGGAGGTATGCCATCTGGCGGCGGTCCGCCACTCAAGATGCGGTTCAGGTCGACAAGTGGTTCACCGAACGATGCATCGTCGGGAAAGTCCAGCGCAGACACGGTGTTCTCGCGCCCGTCGCCTGGGATCTGTGCCACCTCGATGCGATCTGGTTTGAGGTCTTCATCGAAACCACAGACCGTCGCGTTCGTGACCGCAAGCGCTGCGTGCGGCTCATCAACTTGTGGCGCACCTCTCGATGGTGCATGCGCCTGTTCGCTTTCGGCAGCGACGCCACTGGTTTCACTCAGTGGTCGCACTGCCGCTGCGCCTTGTACCGTCGCTCTTTCGTCCGGGCCACAGGCGGTCGCGAGCAACACGACCGCAACCAGCGTGAAGAGAAGATTGCGCATGAAC
>DNHM01000439.1:0-215 GCA_003485885.1 Acidimicrobiaceae bacterium | reverse complement strand
ACTTCGCGGGCCTTTGAACCAATTGATGGTCCGACCACACCGTTTTCTTCGAGCAGATCCATCAGGCGCCCGGCACGAGCGAAACCGACCTTGAGTTTGCGCTGAAGCATTGAGGTCGACCCGAGCTGTGAACTCACGACGAGTTCCTTGGCTTGAATATAGAGTTCGTCATCACTGCCCGCGTCGCTGCCCGCGCCGCCGCTGCCGCTGCCGCT
>DNHM01000236.1 GCA_003485885.1 Acidimicrobiaceae bacterium | reverse complement strand
CGACTCGTTGGCATCGGCAACTTCGGCTGCCAGGAATGCGTCGAGCGCCGACTTCGACATGAATGTGCCATCGATGATTTCCCCTTCGAGTAATGGCACTTCCTTGAAGACCTCGGTGCCATTCGCTCCGACGAACTCGATTCGAGCGGTTGTGGCTTGAGCGACGGTGACCGACTTCTCGTTGTGGCGGAAGTCGCCCGCACTCATTGTTGCGATGTGGCTCTGCGAGTCTGACGACCAGGCACCCATCGAGTGAGGGTTGGCCTGGGCGTATTTCTTGACCGCCGCCGGGGCACGTCGGTCAGAGTTGCCTTCGCGTAAAACCGGGTTAACCGCGCTGCCCATGACCTTGTCATAACGAGTCCGGATCTTGGCTTCGTCGTCGGTCTCAGGATCATCGGGGTACTCAGGAAGCGCATACCCCTGCGCCTGCAATTCGGCTATCGCAGCCTTGAGCTGTGGAACCGAGGCGCTGATGTTGGGCAGCTTAATGATGTTGGCTGCCGGAGTCTTTGCCAGTTCGCCTAATTCGGCCAAGGCGTCGGGAGTCTGTTGCTCAGGAGGCAACCACTCGTTGAAGTTGGCCAATATGCGCCCCGCAAGGGAGATATCGCGTGTAGCGACAGAGACACCTGCAGCACTTGCAAACGCCTCGACGATGGGCAGCAGCGAACGTGTCGCTAGTGCTGGAGCCTCGTCGGTCAGGGTGTAGATAATCGATGCGTCATCAGTCATGATGCAGCCGAATCTAGTGCGACTTAGAGCCCAGAATGTTGTTTGTCCTCGAACCGTTCTTTCTCGAGACCATGAACGGGATCGTCGCTGGGCCATGGCCAGCCCCCAAAGCCGGTCCTTTGGTAGTCCTGAAATGCCTGTTCAATCTCGGCGCGGGTGTTCATGACGAAGGGTCCATGTTGGGCGACAGGCTCGCCAATTGGCCGTCCTTGCAGGACTAAACACTCGGCACCTTGTGATGTTGAGAGCGCTATTGGGCGATGCACATCAAGCACCGCCCCGGTGTTCGCATCGATGGCGTGGCCGTCGATCAGGAGTTCTTCGCCCTCGAACAAATACAACACCCGTCCAACACCGTCGGGCGCCGATGGCAATTCCCATGTGCTGCCTGGCGCGAACTGCAGATGCCAGATGGCGACATCACTCGCGGGTTGGGCTGCCCACGAGTCTGGCGGCGGGGTCGGAGGGTTGTGTCCTTCGAGTGCACCGGTGATCACGGTGACTTCGACGCCGTCGTTCGGTTGCACAACGGGTAGGTCGGTGGACCACAACATGGAGTAGTACGGGTCCACCATCTTGTTGGCCGCCGGCAGATTCAGCCAGATCTGAAACAAGTGCAACGGGTTCGGTGCATCCACGGCGAACAGCGGGAACATCTCGCTGTGCACGATGCCCGACCCTGCCGTAAGCCATTGCACATCACCTTCGCCGAACCGGGCTCGAGCGCCGAGGGAGTCGGAATGGTCACACCAGCCTTGCCGCACGTAGGTAACCGTCTCAAAGCCACGATGTGGGTGCTGCGGGAATCCAGGCACGGTCGACCCGTGGTACATATTCCATCCATCGACACCGGCGAAATCCTGCCCAATCTGACGTCCGTCAAGTGATGCCGCTGGTCCTAGCTCACCATCGGCGGACGGATAGTGATCGAGATGATGGGCACAGAAGAGGAACGGGTCCAGTGTCGGCCACTGGGAGCCAAGCTCCACGGTCTGCAGTATCGGTGATGTCACCCTCGTACCTTAGGGCCGGGCAACGCAGCCCTATTGCCAAACAACGCTGTTGACCCGTTCCTATCGACTGTTCCGCTCCGAAACGCTGTTCCGATCGAAACCACCTGGAGGCGCTGCTGGTTCGTGGCTATCAGGAAAACGGGCGCCACTGTTGTGTACGCTCGCAGACGCCTCTCCTACGAGAAGAATTAGTCCTGACATGCCACCCATGATCGAAGAACTCGCAGGCGCTCTCGGCGGAGACGCCAATGGACCGTGGCCGGAGAGCTGCGCAAGGGCTAGGCCGGCAAGATGATCCTCGGCCAGCGACTCGGGAGCCACTGACCTGCGAGTAGGAGTCTTTATCGACGGCCAGAACGTCACGATCGGCGCTCGTTATGCGTTCGGGCACGGCAACATGCATCCGCTGTTGCTCGCCCGTGCGCTTGCCGGCGACGACGAACTGGTCGAGGTTCGTTACGCGACCGGTATTCCATCGGCTGAACTCGACCCAGATCGCTACGAAAGAGAACGGCGACGTCATGACCTCATGGTCACGACCGACGTGGTGGTGCTGGAGAAGCCGCTCCGGTATCACTGGGAATGGACCATACGCGATCGCGACCTCGGCGACCCGCGAAAGAGCCAGGGTGAGGTCACCAAAGCCCGGGTCAAATCGCGGAACCGGGGCCAAGAAAAGGGCATCGACGTCTGGCTTGCTCTCGACGCGCTCGTCATGTGTACTCGCGAAGATCTCGACTGTGTAATCGTCGCCTCGGCCGACTCTGACCTGAACATGGTTCGTGATTATGTGCGCATGGTCCCTGGCAACGAGACCACAAAGGTTATTCAGGCCCGCATTCTGAACGAACATCAAGATCTACGCCAGAGTCCGGCTTGGGACGAGACCGTTGCTATTGATCGTGCGGTATTCGACGCCTGCCGTGATGATTTCGACTACGACAAGCCACTCGATGACATCGCTGTCGGGCGATTTCTTGCCTCGATCGGAAGCGCCAGGGACGGAATGCGGGACTGACACGTCCGGACGTGATTTCCTGTCGCAACCGAAGCGCACAAGTTGTGTGTTCAAATGTTCACTATGAGCATGTTTTTTGCCCACATTGGGTGATTATTGTTGTTCTTGGCGTGATTGGTGCCACACTATGGTCCTACAGACCCAACTAGCACCAATCCGAGGGGCGCTATGGACACGGTCACTGACCTATCAGAACTTGCCCCGCGTGTCGTTTTCGACCGCGCAGAGATCGACCGCTTACGCCTGTTCCAAATCAACCGGTACTTCGAGAGCG
>DNHM01000238.1 GCA_003485885.1 Acidimicrobiaceae bacterium | reverse complement strand
GATCTCATGGCGTCGACTGGTGATTTTGAGGCGGCCACAGAACACTGGGTTGTCGCGGCAGATGGCGCGGTGTCCCCTATTACGGATCAGGCGCTCACACGTCTGACCAGTCAGTCAGAACCCGTCATTGCCCAGGATCGTCCCCCGTGGTCGGGTGGGACCTCGGCCATGACGGTCCATCCCCAGCCTGAACATGCCGATACTCAGCGTGTTTTGCACAATGCTCGAGGCGGTGTTCATGCACCAAAGGGTGAACCTGTGGTGGTGGTGTTGGAGACGCTTGAACCAGCGGCCGAGCACGTCTCTACTGATGCGGATAGGGGTGACACGTTGGCCACAGCGTCGGACGAAACCAGCGCCGAACCTGCCACCAAAACCCCGAAGCGCCCGAGCGCCTTTTCTCGGTACACCTAATCATCGGTCATCACATCGTGGCGGTGATGACCTGCGTGGCTGGGCATCTCGTGCCTGCCCGACCGTAGGCGGGTTGGTCGTTAGGCGGCGCGAGGCGTCTGGCGGATGGTTGATCCTTGGCCGTTGGGCGACTCGATGACGCTCACACCACGTGGCAGCGCCTCGAGCAGTGCTGGCACATGAGTGATCACACCGACCATTGCGCCACGATCACGAAGTTCGTCGAGGAGATCGATCGCTCGCTCGACCGATGTTTCATCGAGAGACCCGAAACCTTCGTCGATGAACAGTGCATCGACTCGAACCCCTGCGCTCTGATTCATGACTGCATCGGCAAGCCCGAGGGCCAACGCAAGTGAAGCCTGAAACAGCTCACCACCTGAGAGCCCGGCGGTTGGTCGTTGGGTGCCGGTCACTGTGTCTTCGACCCCAAGGTCCAGGCCCCACGTACCCCGTTTGTTCTCGCCGTCGTCCAGGACACACAGTTGGAATCGTTGATGGGTTGACCGTGCTAGCCGGATATTGGCGAGCTCGACAACATCGCGAAGGTGAGCGGCCAGCACCCAGTTCTCGAACGAGGTGTTGCGTTCGTTATCACCTTTGGCCAATGCAGCGACCCGCTCGAGCCGGCGAGTGTCGAGGTCGGTTGTCTGGCACCGTGCCCGTTCTGATTCGATTGCCCGAAGTTCAGATGTGATTCGATCAAGATTTGTAGTCGCGGTGATCAGGGCAGTGTTGGCTGCGGCGAAGGTATGGCTGGACTGGTCAGCGATCAGCTGGAGCGCCGCAAGGTCGGGGGGTGAGTCTGGAAGGCCGGTGAGTTCATGTAGCTGTCCGTGCAGCCGGTCGGTGGTTGTTATGTGGGCTGCCGTCTGTGCTTCGAGTTGGGCGAGTAGGTGTGGTTCGACAAAAGCAGCAACTGCTTGGTCAACGGTGGTGAACAACGATTGGGAGAGTCGCTCGTCGAGAATCGACTGTGCTCGGCGGACCGCATCGGCGGCGTCGTGTTGCCGAGCGAGTGCGGTCAGCATGTCGGTGATCAAACCCCGAGCATGGCGGGCGGCCCTGGCTCGAACCTCGAGGTCTTGGTCGGCGCGCACCGGGGTTCGCGAACACTCAGCCAGCGCTCGGTCAGCGTTGGTGTAGCGCTCCGACGCCACATCGAGTGCCTGCTGGCGCTCGATGAGCTGATCAGCGCTCGAGGCGCGGCGGCTTTGGGTCGCTATCTGATTCAGTCCAATCGTGTCGATTTCTTGTTCGGTGGTGTGGACTGTCTGGGTGAGTTCGGCCCGGCGTTCTACGAGTTGATCAGCCTGGGTCCGGGCCGAGGCTGCATCGAGGGCTTGGGCCCGCAGTATCGCGACTGGTTCGTTCGCCGCAGCTCCCAGTGCGCCTTCGAGTCGGCTGCGGCGTTGATCAGTTGTCCGCAATTCGTCGTCGAGTGCGGTGCGGTCGGTGCGGACCTGACGCAGTTCGGCTTCCACCTGTTCATACAACCCGGCAGCCTGTCGGGTCTCGTCGGCGATAGTGCGGGCGCCCAGCGCCATGGCCTTTGTGGTGGTGATTTGGGCTGCGAGCTCGGTCGTACTGAGCGACGTAATGTCGGCGTCGGCAGCCCGAAGTGTTTCGATGTCGGACTCGATGGTCTGCACCTGGGTTTGTATTGCATCGCTGCGTTCTCGGGCAGCTGCTACTTGAGAATCGGTGACGATCTGGCCGTCTTCTGCGATGGCAGCTGGCTGCGGGTGTTCGCACGAACCACAAACTGGGCACGGCTCATCGTCGACCAATGCGTGCGCGACGCGGGCTGCGGTGCCAGCAATAAATGCGTCCCACAGTTGGTCGGACTCGGCCCGGGCCTGGGCCAACGCGGAGCGAGCCGACGTGAGCTTGAGCGTTGCTGCCTGATAGTGGATAACAGCGTCGTTGCGACGCTCGCATTCTTTGTACGCAGCGAATGCCAAGTCGGCTTTTTCCTGCGCAGATGTGTGTGCAGATTGCGCGTGGACTGCGGTGTCGCGTGCTTGCTCAAGCCGGTCGATGGTCGTGTCGAGTTCCGTGGCCTGACGCACGAGTTGGCTGTGAACGATCTCGATTTCGGCCAGTTCGGTGCGTTGTGTCAACCGGGCTTCGGCTGTGCGAAGCGCGGTTTCACATTCGTTGACATCGGCAGCTTGGTCCAGGTCGGTCAGTTCGGCTGTGACCTGACGAAGCCGCGCGGTCGCGGTGCGATGGTGTTCGTCGAGATTGCGTGTCTCGTTGTCGAGCCGACGAAGATCACCCTGCGTCTGAGCGATGGCTGCGGTGAGATCCTGGACGTGTAGTGCCGAGTCTCGGCGGTCGGTCAGTCGGGCATCGAAGGTGTCGATGCGGTCAGCGATGGCGTCAAGTGCCGCGACATCATGTGCTGCGCCATCAAGCGCCGCGTCATCAAGCGCCGCGTCATCAAGCGCGTGGGGTTTGGTGAGCTGGTGAGCTGGTGAGCTGACCGGGTCAAGGCCAGCCGCAGCGAGGGCGTGATGAAGCTGTTGGTGAAGATCGAAAACTCGTTGGTCGGCAACCCGACGCTGTTCTTGGTGACGGATGAGAGACTGCGCATGGGTGGCGACCGGAACAGCGGCCCGTGCATTGTGCAGCCGGGTGAGATCAACCTGGTGCTGTGGGTCCGCCTGCGTATGGCGTTCGAGCTCCTGACGCACAAGGTCACGTCGTTTGATTCGTTGCGCGATGTCTGTTGCGGCTTGATGGGCTTGGGCTGCATGTTGTGCGGTGGCGTTGAGGTCGGCGACGGCAGCCGTCTGGCTGGCAAGTTCCGCACGTTGGTGATCAAGGAGTGCGTCGTGTGAGGAGTCGGTGGAGTCAGCAGCAACGTGACCGGTCAGCATGCTGAGTTCGTCGGTGAGAACTCCCTGGCGGTGATCGAGTCGTTCGAGAACGGCTCGGTCGGCAGCGGTTGCTTGGGCCGCAGCGTCGGTCAGCAGGCTGGTGGCATTGTCGAAGATCTCAGAGGAGAACAATGTGCGGAGTAGTTCGCGTCGTTCGGTGCTGGACTCGGTCAAGACCCGACTGAACTGACCCTGCGGAAGCAACGCAACCCGCTCGAACTGTTTGCCGCTCAGTCCAACGAGTTCGGCACACTTGGCCCGCACCTCTTCGACACGGTTCGTGACTGCAGTGGGGGTGCCGTTGTTAAGCCGGAACAGGGTGGCTACAGCGGGTGCTTCGGTGGTGCCGGTGCCGCGACGTTTGCTCCGTTTCTGTTTCGGAGATCGTTCGACCCGCCACTGGGTGTTGTGCGCTGCGAAGTCGAGTGTGACCTGGCATTCGGTCGAGTCGTCAGCATGGTCGGACTTGAGCCGGATGTAGGAAGCGCGACGACCGGGGAGTATGCCGTACAGCGCGTAGTGCAAGGCATCGAAGATGGTGGTCTTGCCGGAACCGTTCTTTCCAGCTACGACGAACAGGCCCAATTCAGCAAGGGCATCGAAGTCGACAACTTCGGTGCCGGCATAGGGGCCGAATGCGGTCATGGTGAGCCGCAGTGGCCTCATGACTGGTGGTTCTCAGCTCGACTCAGCGCGTTTTGAAGTAGTGCGAGATCGCTGGCGTCGTCGTGGCTGCTGACATTGGTCAGGAACTCGCCTGCGAGTTCCTGGACCGAACGTTCGCGTACCGCTTGCACGGTCAACCGTTCACGGTTGTTGGGACGGGCACCGATGCGAGCAATCTCGACCAGGTGCGGGAAATGGTCGCGGAGCCGGCGATGGGCATCGGCCACGGGATGGGTGTTGGTGAGTTCGACCCGGACCCAGTCGTGGTTGTTGCCATCGGCTGCGAGTAGTTCATCGAGTGTGCCCCGGACGGTGGCGACGGAACGGCCGACGTCGATAGGGATTGGTTTGGATCGGGCATCAGCATCGGCATCGAGTTCGATGAGGACGACTTCTTTCTGGGACTTCTCACCAAACGAGTAGGCCAGTGGCGCCCCGCTGTAGCGCACCCGTTCGTCGCCGCCGACGATCTGGGCCCGATGAAGGTGGCCGAGTGCGGTGTAGTCGAAGCCGTTGAAGACAGTCGAAGACACCATGCCAGCGTCGCCAACGGCCAGCGTGCGCTCAGATTCGCTCGGTTCGGCGCCGGTGACAAAGGCATGGGCGATCGCCAAGCTGCGCACGCCTGGAGTGATGCGGTCGCGAGCTGTTGTGAGCGTGCGACGCAGGACGGTCTCGTGGCTCGGACGTTCACTGGCATCGTGGGACGTATCGATGGGTGCGAAGACCGGATCGAGGTAGGGCACGGCAACGATGGCCAGCGGACCATCGGCATAGGTGCGAATGTCGACATCGGCGGCGCGCTTGTAGCCCCCGCGCAGCAGGAGCCCAGACGCGAGTAGCCCGTCGATGCTGCCTAGGCGTTCGGCACTGTCGTGATTGCCAGCGATGGCAGCGACGTCGGCGCCAGCAGCGAGCAGACGAGATAGCGATGAGTGAAAGAGCTCCACCGCATCAGCCGGTGGAACAGATCGGTCGTAGAGATCGCCAGCAATCGCCACCAGATCAATCTCTTCATGGCGAACCAGGTCGACGAGCCAGTCGATGAAGAGTGCCTGCTGTTCGAGTAGACGGTGATCGCCGAAGGACCGGCCAAGATGCCAATCACTGGTGTGCAAAATCCTCATGGGTCCATCATGACGAGGGGGTGTGACAGTCTCGTTGCCTGTTGAGTTTCCACTCGCATAACCCTCAACAATCGCGCCCCTAGAGCCAGTAGTCGCGGATGGGGCGAGGGTGACCCCAGTAGCATGGAGCCACGCAACGATGCGAACTACTGTCCAAGCACGCACTACGGCGGAAGAAAGCAAGGATCATGGAAGTACAGAATCGACAAGGACCGGCGTTCGGTGTAGCCCGAATCACGATGGGCCCTCACGAACGGATCAAGGCCGAATCCGGTGCCATGATGGCGACGGTCCCGTCGGTGACCGTCGAGGCCAAGGCCGAGGGTGGTGTGCTTAAGTCGCTCAAACGAGCCGCGCTCGGTGGCGAGTCATTCTTCATCACGTCGTATATTGCTCCAGCTGAAGGCGGCTGGGTCGACGTTGCGGCTCGGCTCCCTGGCGACACCCAAGTCATCGACCTGGTACCGGGCCAGCCCTGGTTCGTGCAGAAGGGCTCGTGGCTAGCGTCGGCTGATGGTGTGGAGATGGACACCAAGTGGGGTGGCTTCAAGAACATGTTCGGTTCTGAGGGTGGCTTCATCCTGCGGGCTGAAGGCAACGGCCCCATGGTGGTCGCTGCCTATGGTGCAATCGAGGCATGGGATCTGGCCCCCGGCCAAACGATCACGCTTGATACCGGCCATATGGTCGCCTACCAAGAGTCGGTGCACATGGATCTGCGCAAGGTGACTGGCGGCCTGGTACAGACCTTCAAAAGTGGCGAAGGCCTGGTCTTCGACTTCACCGGTCCCGGCCGGGTGCTTGTTCAGACCCGTAACCCCAACGAGTTCCTCAGCTTCATTGGCGCAGCACTGGGCACCGGCAATTCCAGCGGCGGCGGCGCCGGTGGTGTCGTTGGTGGTCTGCTCGGCCGGGACTAACCCTGACGTGACCATGAGGTGAAAGGGGTGATCGCGACTCTCGCGGGCATCCCACCACATGTGGGTCCAGAAGACGCGCAAGAAGTGGGTGACGGTGGACGGCGCTGTCACACCGGTGGTTTACGTTGTGGCTGTGGGAACGAACATCGTGGTCAGCGAATATGGGCGTGCTGCCAGCGCGGCGTTGGCCCGAGCGATCGTCGACGCGAAGGCTGGGGTAGCACTGGCACCGGTCACCGTCATCGTTCCCTCAAACTTCGCTGGGCTTGCGGCCCGTCGAATGCTCGGCAGCGGTGACCTTGGGGTTGCTGGCGTGGCCAACGTCAATTTTGTCACACCCTTCCGGCTCGCTGAACTGCTGGCGGTCGGCGAACTTCCCGGGCGTCGGCCGTTAACCAAGCCGGTGTTGGGTGCGGCGGTCCGTCGGGCGCTGGCTGACGATCCCCGACATTTTCGCAATGTGCGTGATCATCAGGCGACCGAACGGGCGCTCGCGGTCGC
>DNHM01000153.1 GCA_003485885.1 Acidimicrobiaceae bacterium | reverse complement strand
ACGTATTTCGTACACCAGGCTCCTAGTTTCATTTTGAGCCAGCTTCATTCTCATCGCGTTGTGTACGTCGTTCACGATGGAGGCTGGGGATTCCTTATAGGTCTTCCAGGTGAACTGCAGGACTGTCCATCCTGAGATGGTTGCGCGGTTCTGGCGACGCCGGTCGGCCTCAAAGGATTGTCCGCTCAAATGCCACTTCTTGCTATCGCATTCGATGGCCACCGTTTGCTCTGGAAAGGCAATGTCGGCCCGAGCAATAAGCCTGTCACCGTCGAAGATTTCGTATTCATAGACGAAGCCGCCGATGCCGGCGTCGTCCAACAGCTGGCCTACCAGGCGGTTGAACTTGCTGTCTGGTAGGACCTTCTCGCCATATCGTTCTTCAAGGAGCGCGTGTAGGCGCCCGCAACCGTCGCGGCCTTTGGCCGAGCTTCGTGCCCAGATTGCATACAGATCCGGCCAATCGAGTCGCCCGTCGCGAAGTACAGCGTCCACGGTCCACTCGAGCCTTTTTCGGCCTACGTTGGACGCCACGTCTAGCACTGTTCGGGCGAGCCCCGTCACCGGTACGCCATCTACCTCGCACGGGTCAGCAAGTGTCATCTGGGTCGATCGATGGATGGTGACGCCTGGGCGCGGTTTTGGCCTGCGGGTCTGATCGACCACGACCTCGATTCTCGTCTGATCCCAGCCATCGATTCTGTGGACCGTGGCTGCGGTCCCGTGGCTGGCGAGCCCGTGGACGCTCAACGCAGCGCCTCGCACCGCACCCTTCCACGTGTCTGGACTGGCAACGAGGCGGAAGACTCCAGGGGCCAGGCGTGCCCAACGGCCGACGGACAACCGGTGGGCAATCTGGCGATCGCTCAGGCCATTGTCCTTTGCCTCGGCCCGACTGATGATTCCGTGATGACGTGCAAGGTGGCGTGAAACCGGATCCACGTGGTTCCCCTGATTCTCAAGTGCGGGGAAGCACCTAGAACGCTACGCCATAGGCCTGGGCGGCGCCAGCGGTATGGCTTTTAAGGAGCGCTGTGTACCTATTTGGTATCTGACGCTCCTAATTTGCGTTGAAGCGGGGTTCGATGCCGGTGGGGAGGGGGACTTCGAAGGCATTGAGGAGGAAGCTGATCTGGCTGTAATAACCAATGGTGTGGGTCATGTCGACGACGGCGTCGACGCCGACAGCCTCGACCGCTGCATCGTAGATTTCTTGGCCGACGTGTCCCGTGGTGACGAGTGTGATCGTGTAGTCGTAGATGGCCTGCTCTGCGACATCAGTGAACACTGGGGCGGTGCCGGCAGCGAGAGCATCAACAATCGACTGGTCGATGCCGGCCTCGAGGGCCAGAGCACTGTGTGCCCAGAATTCGAATTCGGACTGCCAATGGGCGCCGACAGTGGTGATCGCCAGCTCAAGTAGCCGGGTGTCGAGCGAACTACCGAAGCGGACCACACCGCCGACCTTGATGAGATGTTCGCCAAGATCGGGGCGGCGAACAAACGTCTCGAACGGGCCGGCGAGTCGCCCGTCGGCCGTTGTCAGATCAAGGGCGCCGCCGCGAGAGGCGACGATGTTGTCCCACAGGGCCCGCTGCTGCGGATCTGCGTCGTCATAGGTCAGAAGTGGAAGTCGGCTCATGGGAGAAACCGTAGTCACCTCGGGGTACAGGTAGTTCTTTGGCCTGACCAACCGGTTCTGCACGGCGAATTAGCGGGCCGGTTTGATAGTCGGCCGTTGTTCGTGAGCTAGGGCGTAGAGGCCAGCCGCTCCAACGATTGCGGAACCCACGAACGTGAACCCGTCGGGAACATCGCCAAATACGATGATCTGGAGTGCAATCGCAAAGATGAGTACCGAATAACGGAATGGCGCAGTGAAGCTGATGTCACCGGTGCGCACCGCATTGACCGATGCCACGTAGCCGAGACTCAGGAAGCACGCGCCGCTGGCCAATAACAGCAGCGTGCTGGTGTTGGGTTGCTCCCATCCGGTGAACACCGTGATGGCTGCTCCCATGGTGGTGATCACGACTCCAGTGCCTAGTGCAACTGCGGTGCCTGGCAGTGCTGCGGAGATGTTGCGGGTTGCGAGTTCTCGGATCACGATGAGACCGACGGTGATCACCCCGCCGAGAAACCAGGGACTGAAGTCATCGCCGCCGGGTTTGATGATGAAGAGCACCCCGACCAAGCCCATCAACAACGCTACGACGCGGTGGGTACTGACCTTCTCGCGCAACAGTCGGGCGCCGGCAAACGTGACCGCTACTGGCAGCAGTTGCATCACGGCTGTCAACCCGGCGATGGGGACCTTCGTCAGCGTGATCAGGTAGGCAACGGTTCCAATGGCTTCCATCGCCATCCGCAACAGTAACGGCCGGTCGAGATACGAGCGCACGGGTACGGCGACGTTGCGGACGCGGACGATAAGGGTGAGCAGTGCAACCACGACGAGGCCGCGCAGAAACACGGCTTGGAACAACGGCAGGTCTTCTGCGGCGCGTTTGATGAACGCGTCATTGACGACATAACCAAACATGCCCGCAGTCATCCATGCTGCGCCGGTGAGATTCTCGCTGCGACTTGTCACCTCGGAGGCGGCTGCGCATGCATATAGGGGAGGCCTTGAGCCGTGGACATGGTGAGGCTCGGTTAGAGCTTTTTCTTCCACTCGTCGAGCGATGCTGCTTCGATACCAATGCTGGTCGAGTCACCATGGCCGGTATGGACAACCGTGTTGGCTGGCAGCGTGAACAACTTGTGTTCGATTGATTCGAGGATGCCGGGATAACTTGAAAACGAGCGGCCGGTCGCTCCGGGGCCACCGTGGAAGAGGGTGTCGCCCGAAAAGAGAACACCTTCGCCCGGAAGATGCAGACAACAGCCGCCAGGGGAGTGGCCAGGCGTGTGGATCACCGAGATATCGATGCCGCCGACGCTGAAAGACTGCCCGTGGCTAAGCGGCGCATCGACTCGGCGGTCCGCGTAGACGGCTTCCCACAACATGGTGTCGTCGGGGTGCAGCCAGATTGGGGCGTCGAAGTGTTCAGCGACCTCGGCAGCTGCGTTGATGTGATCGTTGTGGGCGTGCGTGCACACGATGGCCTTGAGCGTGCGGTCACCAACGGCGCCAATGATGGCTTCGTGGTCGTGTGCACAATCAAGCACGACACACTCTCGATCGTCGCCGACGATCCACACATTGTTGTCGACGTCGAAGTCTTCGCCATCAAGCGAAAAGATGCCCGAGGTGGTCAGATGGTCGATGGATCCCATGCATCGACTCTAGTGAGTTGACGCTGCGATTTGGCGGGCCTCGTGTTAGCGCAAGTTGCGGGCGAAGAGATCGTGCATGCGTTCCCAATGCCGTTCGGAGGCGGCACGGTCATACTGTGGGCGTTGGGCATAGGCGAAGCCGTGTTCGGTGCCCGGATACCACTCGACCTGGCCAGTAGCTGACGAGGCTTCGAGTGCTGCAGCGAATGCATCGATCATTTCAGGTGGTGCATAACTATCGGTTTCTGCAGCACCGATGTACACCTCGCCTCCTACGGCATCGAGATGGCGGTGGGGCGAATCGTCGGCATCGGCGACAAGACTCACTCCGTGGAACGAAGCTGCAGCGACGACGTTTGCGTGCGCTGCTGCGACCATTACGGCAAACGGGCCGCTCATGCAATACCCGACCACGCCGATCTTGGACGTGTCTGCTGCGCCGTCGGCGGCTGCGTGGGCGATCATGGCACCGGTGTCGCGGTTCACCATGTCGTTGGAAAGGTTGCCCATGAGTTCGAACATGCGGTCGCGGTCGCCGGTCTCGAAGACATTGAACTCGCGCACGTCGCGGTAATAGAGCTGGCTTGTCATCACGTAATAACCAGCGGTGCCGAGCCGACTGGCCATGTCGCGAATCTCTTGGCGCATGCCGGGCGCGTCCATCAGAAACAATACGACCGGGTATGGCCCTGGGCCGTCGGGGCGCACGACCCACGTGGGCATGTCTCCGTCGGTCGTGGTGAGGTCAAAATGTTCTTCCTGCATGAACTGACCGTACTTGAGAAGTGAGTGATGGACGAAACACGCGTAGCGCGCTTAATCTGCAACTACGGGGAGTGCAACTAACTCCCCAAACGAAAGAGAAAAAGTCATGGCTGTAACCGGCACCGTAAAGTTCTTCAATACCGAGAAGGGTTATGGTTTCATCTCACGAGAAGACGGTGACGACGTTTTCGTTCACTTCTCGAACATCGAGGGCGACGGGTTTAAGAACCTTGAAGAGGGCCAGACCGTTGAATTCGAAGTTGGCGAAGGTCGCAAGGGCGAAGAAGCCCAAAACGTTCGCGCTGTCTGATCAACGCTGTCTGA
>DNHM01000173.1:3806-6929 GCA_003485885.1 Acidimicrobiaceae bacterium | reverse complement strand
GCCCCGGGGAAAGCCCGGAGCGAGATTGTCACACCCCCTGCGTATTGTCTCAATCACCTTCCCACCACAACCCGAGCACTGGCCGAAGCACCCACACTGGGGTACTTCCACAAGGCGCCACTGCACCCGAACACAGGAGAATCCCGTGGACAAAGATAAAGCACTAGACATGGCACTGAAGTCGATTGAGAAGAGCCACGGCAACGGCGCCATCATGAAGCTCGGTGATCGCAGCGATAATGCGATCGAGTCGATTCCTACCGGCGCGCTTGCATTGGATGTCGCTCTCGGCATTGGCGGTATCCCTAAGGGGCGCGTTGCCGAGATCTTTGGCCCAGAATCATCGGGTAAAACCACGCTGGCCTTGCACCTTGTTGCTGAAGCCCAGCGCAACGGTGGCATCTGTGCCTTCATCGATGCTGAACATGCGCTCGATCCTGAGTACGCCCGTGCCATTGGTGTCGATGTCGATGAATTGCTGATTTCTCAGCCTGATACCGGTGAACAGGCACTCGAGATTGTTGACACGCTGGTGCGTTCTGGTGCACTTGACGTCATCGTGGTCGACTCGGTTGCGGCACTCACACCTCGGGCTGAAATCGAGGGCGATATGGGTCAGTCCCATGTCGGCCTCCAGGCTCGCCTTATGTCGCAGGCATTGCGCAAACTTGCTGGCAATATCCATAAGACTGGCACGATCTGTGTCTTCATCAACCAGCTGCGAGAGAAGATCGGCGTCATGTTCGGTTCGCCCGAGACCACCCCTGGTGGCCGTGCGCTCAAGTTCTACTCCTCGGTCCGGTTGGATATCCGACGCATTGAATCGATCAAGGATGGCGTCGAGATCGTGGGTAACCGCACTCGAGTCAAGGTCGTCAAGAACAAGGTCGCACCTCCGTTCCGTCAGGCCGAATTCGATATCATGTACGGCGAAGGCATCAGCCGAGAAGGTTCGGTGCTCGACCTGGCAGTCGAACACGAGATCATTAAGAAGTCCGGAGCTTGGTATACCTACGACGGCGAGCAGATGGGCCAGGGCCGAGAGAACGCTAAGAAGTTCCTCAAGGACAACCCAGAGATCATGGTCGAAGTCACCGACCGAGTCTGCACGTTGCTGCTGCCATCGGCCGAAGAGAAACAAGCTGCGATCGATGCTGCTGCAGCCGAAGAAGCCAAGGGGTTCAGCGAGGCCGACGAAGAGCCAATCTCGCTCGACTAAGCCTGCCGTCCACAAGATCTGTGCACGTCGCGAAGTAGCGGCCTGCGCACAACCAAGCGGGTTCCATTAGGAGTAGGCGAGTCGTTTCTGCGGCTCGCGCAGGTCCGCTTAACAAGCGGATTTGCTGGCACCCTGCTGCGCCTGCGGGCGTAGCTCCCGGCACCGGTGCGGTGTAACCATCCATCCCACACTGCACGTAGTGCTTTAGTAGTCGTCGGCGAGTCCATTCCTCGCCGACGGCTACTTCCGTTTTCAACCCCGGTGGAATCCTGAGTCGAGTTCTGGCCGCCAGCCAGCGACAACTCAAGTCAAGAAGTCTGGATGGGTCGGCTCAAGGCCATGCGCAGCTGGCGGGCACGTTGTTCGGCAGCGTCGGGGGTTGCTGCGGTGACGGTGACATGGCCCATCTTGCGAGCTGGCCGGGGTTCGGACTTGCCGTAGAGATGAAGCGTGGCCGCAGGGTCAGCCAGTACGGATGCCCAGTTCGGTTCTACTGGCGCAGTTCCTGCCCCAGCGCTAAACCACAAGTCGCCAAGCAGGTTCACCATGGCGACTGCAGGTGCGGTCATCGCTGTATCGGCGAGCCCGACTCCGCACACGGCTCGAACCTGCTGTTCGAACTGACTGGTGACGCTGGCGTCGAGTGTCCAATGGCCGCTGTTGTGAGGCCGAGGCGCCAGCTCGTTGACGAGCAACGTGTCCTCGCCGTGCTGGTCGGCCACCACAAAGATCTCGACGGCCAGGACACCGACGTAGCGCAACGCCTTGGCAATGGCGGTCGCCATCTCAACGGAGCGTGCCTTCAACGCAGCATCGACTCGAGCAGGCACGACGGAGACATCAAGAATTCCGTCAACATGCATGTTCTCAGCGACTGGCCACGTCTTGATGTGGCCATCGACGGTGCGGGCCACGAGCACACTCAGCTCAGTACGCAGATCAAGTAGCGATTCGACCACAACGGCAACGCCGCCCATAGCGTCGACGGCTTCGTGCATCATCGGCACGCTGCTCACTCGATGTTGGCCCTTACCGTCGTAACCCATGCGGGCAGACTTGACAACCGCACCGTGGGAAACGATCTTCGCCAATCTGGCATCGTGTTCGTGTTCGTGGCCGTCGTTCGGGGAATCTGATGTTTCATCGAGAGCAATGAATGGCCCGACCGGAAAACCATGGTCAGCCAGGAACCGTTTCTCCAGTATGCGGTCCTGGGCAATGGCGACTGCATCGGACCCGGGCGCAACCCGGGTGGTGGCCGCCAGGAGGTTGAGCGCATCGGCAGGCGGGTTCTCGAACTCGGTGGTGATGACGTCGCACTCGGCCGCCAACCGTGCAAGCGCTGTTGGGTCATCGTAGGGTGCGACGAGGTGCTGGTTTGCGTGGACCGCTGCCGGAGCAGTCGGATCAGGATCGAGCACGATGGTGCGGTATCCCATAGCGCTGGCAGCCATCAGGGCGTAGCGGCCGAGTTGACCGCCGCCAAGCATGCCTATGGTGGCGGGAGGCACGAGAGGTTCGAGCACAGGAGCCGCCTAGTGCTGATCGGGCAGCACCGATGATGCAGCTCGGTCACGCATTGCTGAGCGGTATGCCAGCAGCTGTTCGCTTAGTGCACCGTCGTCGGCGGCCAACATGGCGACGGCGAACAGTGCTGCATTGGTTGCCCCGGCCTCGCCGATAGCGAAGGTGGCCGTCGGGATGCCACCAGGCATCTGGACAATTGAATACAAGCTGTCCTGACCAGACAGATGGCGAGAAGCAACTGGGACACCAAGGACCGGCACAATGGTCTTCGCAGCGAGCATGCCGGGAAGATGGGCAGCACCACCGGCCCCGGCGATGATCGCACGAAGCCCCCGCCCCGACGCAGCGTCGGCATAGGCGAACATGTCGTCGGGCAT
>DNHM01000173.1:0-3667 GCA_003485885.1 Acidimicrobiaceae bacterium | reverse complement strand
ATGACAGGCTGCTCTTTGCTCACCGTGGCGATGATACGAGATCACGCCAGTTGACGCCGCTTGGCAACGTAACAATTCTGCTGGCAGTGCCCCCAGACCTGGGACAGAGACCTGTGGCGGGGGAGAGCGTTGTAGCCTGTCATGGTGAGCCAGCAGTACTTCATCCGCACCTATGGGTGCCAGATGAATGAACACGACACCGAACGAATCGCCAGCCTGTTGCAAGACGACGGCATGACCGAGGCTGCGTCGATGGACGATGCCGACGTAGTTGTGCTGAACACTTGCTGCATACGCGAGAACGCCGACAACAAGCTTTACGGTCAGCTCGGCAATCTCAAGCAGATGAAAATTGATAAGCCTGACATGCAGATCGCCGTCGCTGGCTGTCTCGCACAGAAGGATCGTGACGAGATTCAAGCTCGAGCTGGACACGTCGATGTGGTGTTTGGCACCCACAATGTGCACCGGGCCGTCGAGTTGCTCGACATCGCCCGTACCCAGGGTCCAGTTACCGAAATCCTCGAAGCTGCCGCACGCGACGACGCACTAGCGTTCCCGTCCGCGCTACCAGTCCGTCGCGAGAGCGACCACGCCGCCTGGGTCACCATCCAGATCGGCTGCGACAACAACTGCGCGTTCTGCATCGTGCCGGCCGTACGAGGCCCCGAGGTATCTCGCCCATTCGACCAACTCGTCGGCGAAGTTGCGCACCTGGCCCGTGAAGGCATTAGCGAAGTCACGCTGCTCGGCCAGAACGTGAACAGCTACGGCCGCGACCTTGCGATCAACGCACGTCGTGCCGGTGAAGACGTTCGCCTCCGCCCAATGTTTGCGAAACTACTTCGCACTATTGGAGACATCGACGGCATCCAGCGCATCCGCTACACCAGCCCCCACCCCAAAGACATGCAACTCGACGTGGCCGAGGCTATGGCCGAAACAGCTGCGGTCTGTGAACACCTGCATATGCCGCTGCAATCTGGCAGTGATCGTGTGCTGTCACTCATGCATCGGGGTTACAACGCCGAGCGTTACCTGCGAGTGATCGAGCAGGCTCGAGCCACCATTCCCGATCTTGCGGTCACCACCGACATCATTGTTGGTTTCCCGGGCGAGACCGAGGCAGATTTCGAACGTACCCTCGAAGTAGCTGCCGAAGTCAAATACGACAGCGCCTACACCTTTGTGTTCTCGCCCCGCCCTGGCACCGAAGCCGCAGACATGGAAGCCGACTTCTGTGACCCTGCCGAAGTCACCGACCGGTACGAGCGCCTTCGTGTCGTCATCGAGCGCTCAGCTCGTCAGCGTCATGCAGCCCGTATAGGCAAGACCGAAGAGGTCGTGGTCGAAGGAACCAGCAAACGCGACGACAGCGTGCTGACCGGACGCACCCGTCAGAACAAGCTGATTCATTTCCCCACAGCCAACCCGATCAAGGCTGGCAGCTACGCCACCGTCAAGGTGACCGACGCAGGCATGCAGTACCTGATGGGTGAGTTGGTCGAAGTTACGGCAACGCCAAAACGACGAACCCGCATTCCTGTCGTCGCCGGTTAGTCGGCTCTTTCACATCTCGTGAGTGTTCCCGATATCCCACTGGCCATCATTGGTCCCACCGCTGCTGGCAAGTCGGCGCTCGCCATGGCAATCGCTGCCGTCGATGATCGCGTCGAACTGATTTCTGCTGACTCCATGCAGGTCTACCGAGGTATGGACATCGGCACCGCGAAGCCGTCGCTCGATGAGCAGGCAGCCGTGCCGCATCATCTCATCGACATTCTCGATCCATGGGATGCGTACACCGTGTCGCAGTTCGTGGTGGACGTTGACCGGGTCACTGCCGACATTCGAAGCCGAGGAAAGATCCCAGTCATGGTTGGTGGCACCGGTTTGTATGTGCGTTCCATCGTCGACGACATGGAGATCCCGCCGCAGTTCCCTGATGTCAAGGCCGAACTTGAGGCTGATCCTGATACCGACGGCATGTATCGCCGGTTAGCCGAACTCGACCCGGTTGGTGCCGATCGTATGGACTCGAATAACCGCCGCAGAGTGATTCGAGCGCTCGAGGTAACGGTCGGTAGCGGCCGTCCCTTCTCGAGCTTTGGCCCAGGAATGGATCGGTACAAGCCGTCGCGTGTCAATCAGATTGCCTGCGATCGACCCCGACCATCGCTCGATGAACGGATTCATCGCCGCTACGACGTGCAGATGGAGCGGGGATTCCTGGATGAAGTCCGTGCGGTAGCGGCTCATCCCAACGGCTTGTCGGCCAATGCCCGACAAGCGCTTGGCTACAAGGAACTGCTTGGCCATATCGAAGGTGGCCAGCCGCTCGAAGTGGCACTGGACATCGCCAAACAACGGACCCGTCGTTTCGTCAGACGCCAACACAGTTGGTTCCGCCGTGATCCCCGCATCGAATGGTTCGACCTCGATGCGGTCGATGTCGGCCATGTTGTAGAACGTGTTCTTCCACTGTTGAACTAGGCCCGGGTGCAATGTCCCTGGCGTAGGGATCGCCAGGCCGAAGCTCGGGTGAGATTCCTTGGCCTGTGATCTGCTCGAGTTCTTAATGCAACCCGATGGCGTAGTCATGGAAGGCACCGGTGGTGGAGTCGCCCCCGATCGAGTGATCTGGCCCGTGCACGCCACCGCCAATAATCATTACCCGAGCAGTAGCTGGACCCACAGATGAGCCTGTTCATGCATCTCCGACGAACTGATGTTTGCCCGTCGCCAGCCTTTTCTGAGCTGTACGACCGGCCGAGACTAGAGAAATTCGGCAGACTTCGCCGAAGTCCATGCGGCTTGGCTGTATCTGCTGCCACACTGGGCGTTATGTCTGAGTTCCACGTCGCGTCGCGAATGCAGCGCCATGATCTACATAAGCTGCACGGACTCGGTAATGACTTCTTGTTGTGGTTCCAGCCAGCGGTGCCCGAAGGCGCCAGCGAACTTGCGCAGCGATGGTGCAATCGCACAACAGGCATCGGCGCCGACGGACTGATCGTGGCGATCGATGATCGCGTGGCCCCTCAGTTCGTGCTCTTCAACTCCGATGGCGGCCGAGCCGAAATCAGCGGCAATGGTCTGCGTTGTTTCGTGCATGCACTAGCCGCTCGACGAGGGGTCGACGAGCTTGAAACGCTTGTTTCAACCGACGTAGGAGATCGTTCGGCCCACATCCGAGGGGCGTTGTCCGAGACCTCCTTGGTGTCGGTTGGCATGGGAGCGCCGAATCCTGGCCCAAGCCTTGAGGGCCTCGATCTCACCGTGCATGTCGACTATCGGCGTGCCGACACCGTCGATCTGGGCAATCCACACCTGGTGATCGAAGTCGAAGATCCTTCCGCCTATGACATGTCGGTTGTAGGCCCAGCGATCGAAGCACACTTCATGCCTGCTGGCATCAATGTGCATCTGGTGTCAGCTACCGAATCAGGCGTCCGCATGGCAATTTGGGAACGTGGAGTAGGTGTAACCGAAGCGTGTGGTTCGGGTGCCTGTGCTGCAGCTGCCATTGCTTCGCTTTCTCGCCCGGACCAGGGTGTCTTTGAGATTGTTATGCCTGGCGGGGCTGTTTCGGTGGAAGTGGCCGATGAACTTACCCTCATTGGACCGAGCAGTTATGTTGCTGCCGTCGAGCCCATGAGCTGGGCTT
>DNHM01000144.1 GCA_003485885.1 Acidimicrobiaceae bacterium | reverse complement strand
TCAACCGAAGCGTTGAATGGGACGACGTCGCGTCAGCGGCGTCAGCTCTTGGCCTCTCTGCAAAACAAGTACTGGCCGCGGCAACCGCAGCCGCTAACGCTGACGAACATTCCGCATAGGCCTGCGCTCGTCTTCTGTCGAGAATCTGATAATTCGTGGGGCTTCGTATCTGACTGCTTGTGTGGTGCCAGAACGGGGCCAGGATTGTTCGCTGAGTGTCCACATCGCTTCGTCGTTGCGAGGGGGCTAGGGTCGTCGCGACTCTCGCCAACCGCCAAACCGTTTGTGCTTGTAGGGACGCGCCCGCGATGATCTGTGTAGAACGTCAACTCGGGGGAGTGTTCTATGCAGGTCCAATGGTCACATTCGGTACTCAAGGTACGAGATATCGAGGCAATGACGCAGTTCTACTGCGACGCACTCGGTTTCGAAGTCGCCGATCGTGGAACAGTAGGCGCTGACGCCGAGATCGTCTTTCTGAGCGGAAGCTCACGAGATCACCATCAACTCGGATTGATGACAGGTCGATCCGATGGCGACCAAGGCAGCTTGGATCACATGGCGTTTCGTGTTGGGTCACTCGATGATGTGAAACAGATGATCGAGTGGGTGGCCGCCGATGAACGAATCGGCGATGGTGCTCCCGTTACCCATGGCAATGCCGTGTCGGTGTACTTCGCTGATCCTGAGGGCAATGGCATCGAGATCTTCTGTGATACGCCGTGGCATGTTCCTCAACCTGTGGTTCGTGGTTGGGACCCAGGCAAGAGCAGCGATCATGTGCTCGCCGGAGTCCATGAGAAGTTTGGCGAGAACCCTGGAGTGATGGCAATGGACGAGTACCGAGCACGGCGAGCTGAGCACTTCGGGGAAGAAGAGAGCACGTCATGAATGTGGCCGATATCGACGTCTTGTCCAATCGTATGTATGCCGAAGGCGTGCCTCACGATCAACTCGACCTCCTTCGTGCCGACCGGCCAGTGCACTTCCAACCCGTGCCTGATGAGCGGCTCATGAACGAGGCGTGGGTTCTGACCCGGCACGAGGATGTCTTAGCGATCAGCAAAGACACTGAACACTTCGTAAACGCACACGGCCTCAACCTGCGCGGCAACTACACGGACGACGAAGATCGTCATCTTCTTAACCTCGACGACCCCGAACATTTACGGCTTCGTCGAATGACCAACAAGGGATTCACACCTCGGGTGGTCCGCCGGTACACCGAGCACTATCACGACATGGCCGGTCACCTGATCGACGAGGCCGTAGCCGCAGCGCGTGCACAACACGACAACAGTGCAGTCGTGTTTGATGCTGTGAATGAGTTGTCGGTGCCATTGCCGCTTTTGGCGATCTGTGAGCTGCTCGGCACAACGCCCGATGACCGGGACCAGCTTGTTGCCTGGAGCAATGCCATTATCTCCAACGACGATCCGGACTATTCGCCGTCCGACGAGGCGCGTGAGCAGGCCAGCGAAGAGATGGCTGCGTATATTCGCGCGATGTATGCGGATCGAGCGGCCACGCCGACCGACGACATGGCCTCAATCCTGGTCGATCATGTGCAGCGGGGTGAGCTGACCCCCGAGGAATACGGAGGCTATGTCGCCCTGCTGTTCGTTGCCGGCAACGAAACGACCCGCAACAACATCAGCCATGGCCTCCTGCAGTTGGCAAAGAATCCGGACCAGTACGAGCTTCTCAAAACTGGTGACTACTGGGACAGTGCCGTCGAAGAACTTATTCGATGGGCAGCTCCTGTCATCTATATGAGTCGCACGGTGACCAAAGACGTGACGTACAAGGGACATCAGTTCCGCAAAGATGATCGAGTGGTGCTGCACTACGCGGCAGCGAACCGCGATCCCGAGGTCTTCGACGATCCACACCGGTTCGACATCACTCGTGACCCGAATCCGCACCTGTCGTTCGGCTTCGGTGCCCATTTCTGTCTTGGCGCGCACCTCGCTCGACTTGAGACTCGGTGCCTGCTCGAACAGTTCGTGGCTCGTATCGAATCATTTGAGCTAGCCGAACCCGAGTCTTATGTGCGGTCCAGTTTCATCAGCGGGATCAAGCGACTGCCGCTCGCCGTACACCTACGCCAACCAGCGATGGTCTGAGCTCGCCTAACCGAACTCAGCTCGAATCGCCGCGTTATGTTCGCCAATGGTCGGCACCCGCCCGGATTGGCGCTCGGCCATGCCAGGAAGTTCAGTCCACCGAACCGGATGCGCAGGTAGCTCGACCGTCTGGCCGGTACTGGTGTGCACGGTGCGACGCCGCAGCGCGGGGTGTGTGGACAGGTCAGCAAGGGAGCTGACGTTGCCGTAGGCGATCGAGGCCTCGGTCAACCGTGCCTGGAACTGGGCTCGGCTTAATGCGCCGATGATGCTGTTCATCTGGGACTCGAGGGCATCACGATTCGCCACCCGGTTGGTATTGGAGTTGAAGCGGGAATCGATGGCTATCGCAGTGTCCACGAGCACCTGCTCACAGAGCCGAACCCATTCGCGTTCATTCTGGAT
>DNHM01000435.1:618-4463 GCA_003485885.1 Acidimicrobiaceae bacterium | reverse complement strand
AGCTCGCTCGATGTTGCGGAACACACCGAATGGTGTCGGCGAATGATCGTCCGAATTGAGTCGTGCCAGAGCGAACGCTAGGGAGGGATGCTCGTTCTTCTCGTCGTGGACCAGGATTCGATCGAGTCCAACATCGGCAACCTCGACGATGTGTAGGAACCCATCAGTACCTTGCATTACACCGCGCTGGTTCTCGTTCCCGAACAGAATCGGTTCGCCGTGCGCCAGGTCGATCATCATTTCGTCACGACTGGCCTTCTTGGTGACGCCGTCGAATTGACCGTCGTTGAACACGTTGCAGTTCTGGTAGATCTCCACCAGCGAGGTGCCTTTGTGAGCATGCGCTCGGGCGAACATGGCCTGCATGTGTTTGCGGTCCATGTCATGGGTCCGAGCAACAAAGGATGCTTCGGCACCAAGCGCAAGGCTGATGGGATTAAACGGCTCGTCGATACTGCCCACAGGAGTGGACTTCGTGACCTTTCCCGGCTCGCTGGTTGGCGAGTACTGGCCCTTGGTCAAGCCGTAGATCTGGTTGTTAAACAACAAAATGTTCAAGTTCACATTACGTCGCAGCGCATGGATCAGGTGATTACCACCAATCGACAACATGTCGCCATCGCCACCAATAACCCAGACATCAAGGTCAGGGCGGGCAACAGCCAGGCCGGTCGATACCGCTGGGGCCCGACCATGGATGCTGTGCATGCCGTAGGTGTCCATGTAGTACGGGAAGCGGGCTGCGCAACCAATACCAGAGATGAAAACCGTGTTCTCGCGCCGCACACCCAACGTGGGCATGAGCATCTGAACAGCGGTCAAGATGCCGTAGTCGCCGCAACCTGGGCACCAACGCGGTTCTTGGTCGCTGGTCCAGTCGGCCTTGGTGGTTTCGGGTACCTGTGTGTCGCTCATTGGAGTGCTCCCACGATGACGTCGTAGATTTCGCCGGCAGTAAACGGTTGGCCCTTGACCTTGGACACCGCTTGGGCGTCGACCAGGTATTCGGCCCGAACGAGCTTCGAAAGCTGGCCCAGGTTCATCTCAGGTACGACGACCTTGGGATAACGCCGAAGCACATCGCCAAGATCCTTGGGGAACGGGTTGAGGTGGGTCAGATGTGCATGCGCCACCTTGTAACCCGCCATCTCGGCACGACGCCGCCCGCTTGTTATTGCGCCCCACGTAGATCCCCAACCCAGAACGAGCAAGTCAGCATCGTCGGGGCCATCGACCATCGTGAGCGGAATGTCGTCGGCGATCACCGATACCTTGTCGTCGCGGATCTGCACCATGTGTGCATGGTTATCCGGGTCATAGGAGATATTGCCGGTGCCGTCCTGTTTCTCGATGCCACCAACGCGGTGTTCAAGTCCAGGCGTTCCGGGAATAGCCCATGGGCGAGCCAACGTTTCAGGATCACGAAGGTACGGCCAGAAGACATCTTCGCCTTCATCGTTCTTCGCGTTCGGTGCAGTTGCGAACTCGACATCGATGGGTGGCAACGACGCTGGGTCGGGCAACTTCCACGGCTCGGTGCCGTTCGCCAGATAACCGTCGCTCAGCAACATGACCGGTGTGCGGTATTTCAGTGCGATCCGTACTGCTTCGATGGCAGCGTCAAAACACTGTGCTGGGCTGTACGAAGCCACAATCGGCATCGGAGACTCGCCATGACGGCCATACATCGCCATCATGAGGTCCGAGGCTTCGGTCTTCGTCGGTAGACCCGTCGAAGGACCGCCACGCTGGATGTTGATCACAACCAACGGCAGTTCGAGACTCAGCGCCAGGCCCATAGCCTCGCCCTTGAGTGCAATGCCGGGGCCACTCGTCGTTGTGACACCGATGTGGCCGCCGAATGCTGCACCAACCGCCGAGGCGACCGCTGCAATCTCATCTTCGGCCTGCAAGGTGCGAATGCCGAAGTGTTTCTTCGACGACAGCTCGTGCAGGATGTCTGACGCTGGGGTGATCGGATAGGACCCTAGGAACATCGGGATACCCGATAGTTTCGTGGCTGCGACCAAGCCCCACGAGAGTGCCGTGTTGCCGTCGATGTTGGTGTAATTACCAGGTTCGAGCGCTGCAGGCTTGATTTCGACCTTGTGGCCGCTCAGCTCAGCGGTTTCGCCAAACGCATGACCGGCTTTGAACGCTGCGGTGTTTGCGGCCACGACTTGTTCGTTTTTCGCGAACTTGGCCTTGATCCAGTCCAGGGTGGTATCGGTCGGACGGCTGTACATCCATGAGACAAGGCCCAGCGCAAAGAAATTCTTCGAGCGATCTGCATCTCGAGGTTTCACCCCAAGCGGAGCACATGCTTCCTTGGTGATCGAGGTCATCGGAACCTTGATCAGGGTGTAGTTGTCAAGTGATCCGTCTTCGAGAGGATTTACGTTGATGGGATACCCGGCTTTGGCCAGGTTCCTCTCATCGAAGGTGTCCTCATTGGCAATGATGGTGCCGCCCAGGTCGAGTCGGTGTAGTTCGCTGGCAAGCGCAGCAGGGTTCATGGCGATCAGAATGCTTGGCGAATCGCCCGGCGTCGTGATGTCATGGTCGCTGATCTGGACCTGGAACGCCGATACGCCAGCCAAGGTGCCGGCAGGAGCACGAATCTCGGCAGGGAAATCCGGCATCGTCGCCAGATCGTTGCCGAACATTGCACTCGCATTGGTGAACCTGTCACCAGTGAGTTGCATGCCGTCGCCAGAGTCACCAGCAAAACGAATAATGATGTGGTCGAGCGATGATGTGTCGCTCGGTGCCGAAGCTGTGTCGGTCACATTTGTCCCTTCGAGAATCAGAAGACCGGAAGCATGGGCTTGTGACCTCTGCCACAGCACCCAGTTCGAAGTTACTCGCTCGGACCAGCCTAGATACAACACGGTCGCCACTTCTCTGACACAACTGACTCGTCGTCTCACTTTCGAAGGGCCGCCGGTGGTGGCAGAACGGGTGTAAGACTGCGGTTATGTCGAATACAAATGGTGTCATGTTGATCACCGGAGCCAGTCGTGGCATCGGTGCAGCGACCGCCCGAATGGCCGCGCAAACCGGATGGGATGTAGCGATCAGTTACCACTCGCGAAGCGCAGCGGCCGATGCCGTTGCGCTGTCGTGCCGCGAAGCTGGTGTGCGCTCTTTCGCTCAACAGTGCGAGGTCGCCGACGAAACATCGGTGCTCTCCTTGTTCGAGCGGTGTGAACGAGAACTCGGCGTACCGGACTGCGTCGTAAACAACGCAGGTGTTCTCTTTGAGATGTCGCGCCTCGAGGACATGAAGGTCGATCGGGTCCGAAGAGTCATGGAAGTAAACGTGATTGGGACGTTCTTATGCGCGCGCGAAGCGGTTCGCCGGATGGCCACGGACCGAGGCGGCAAGGGTGGTTCAATCGTCAACGTCTCGTCGGCAGCCGCATACCTTGGTAGCCCCAACGAGTTCGTCGACTATGCAGCATCGAAGGGAGCGCTGGACACCATGACGATTGGGCTGGCCAAGGAAGTCGCTGATCGAGGGATTCGGGTCAATGGTGTTCGACCTGGCCTTATCGACACCGAGATCCATGCCGACGCTGGTATGCCCGATCGGGTTGATCGGCTCAAAGCTAATGTCCCAATGCGGCGGGGCGGCACTGCAGATGAGGTCGCGTCGCTCATTCTCTACCTTGCCAGTGACGGGGCGAGTTATGTCACCGGAACAAATGTCAACATCACTGGCGGCCGGTAACCCCAGCTCTGCAATCCGATGCAACCGCCGCAGTGCCGCAGTGCCGCCGGTTGTTACACCGAACCCACACCACCGACACCCCGCTACCTGTGTGCCTCAGTCTGTGTGCCTC
>DNHM01000435.1:0-594 GCA_003485885.1 Acidimicrobiaceae bacterium | reverse complement strand
CAGAGGATGTGTTGGCAAGGAGCCAAGACTCAACTGGTAAGGCTGCGTTCCGTGATCTTGGCGTTCACTCGTGTCACCAAACGAACGGCTTTGGCGCTGTGCCGCTCGAGTTCTGCCTGGTGCACGACAACCTCGGTCGCTGACCCAAGCCCGCCCGCTCCCCGAAAGAATCGACGCACCACTGAACCGTGCGCAACCACCCGTTCACCAGCAACCCATTTCAGAACCCGCTTCGGAGGGTCGTACCAAACCGCTGGCACCGACGTGGTCTTCTCTCCTCTCGACCGCACGGTCAACGAGAACGACACTGCGATTGATCCCGATGGGAGGGTCCGTGACTCTGGTTCTGCGACGAGTCGTCCAATCACCAGTGCCATGTTCGTGTCGGCGACAGCCGACGGGCTCGGCTCTACTGATCTCGCGGGAAGTGCTTCTGCCGCAATTGATGTCGTCCCGGTGGATGGTTTGCTTCCCATGGAAATGGTCCTTGTGTTGTCATGCAGGGGAAGCTGCACGTAACAGTACGCGGGCGGTGTGACAGTCCCAGCCAGGGGCAGCCCCACTTAAGAGCAGGCAACAGCCGCAACGATCCTT
>DNHM01000020.1:2914-4752 GCA_003485885.1 Acidimicrobiaceae bacterium | reverse complement strand
TTGGTCCACGCAATCAGATCCAGTGGGATCTCCTTCGGACACGCGTCATGGCATTCGCCGTGATTCGTGCAGCTGCCGAAGAACATTTCCATGGTTTCAACCATGGCTTCGGTGCGCATCCACCGTTCAGCTTGACCCTGCGGAAGCAGGTTCATGTGCTGGATCTTGGCACTAGTGAACAACTGAGCTGCACTGTTTGGGCAGGCAGCAACACAGGCGCCGCAGCCAATACAAGCTGCTGCGTCGAACGCCTGGTCAGCCGCTTCTTTGGGAACAGGGATCAGGTTGGCGTCGGGTGCCGCCCCGGTGTTGACCGAGATGTAGCCACCGGCCATGACGATGGCATCGAGGGCCGAGCGATTGACCGCAAGATCCTTGATGATCGGGAACGATGCCGCACGGAACGGTTCGATCACGATGGTGTCGCCATCGGAGTACTTGCGCATGTGTAACTGGCAGGTTGCCGTGCCCTTTTCGGGGCCGTGCGCTTTGCCATCGATCATCAGATCGCAGGTGCCGCAAATACCTTCGCGACAGTCGCTCTCAAATGCGATGGGTTCCTTGCCATCGTCGTTCAGATTCTCGTTAACGACATCGAGCATTTCCAGGAACGACATGTCGGTGCCCACGTTGGGGGCATCGTAGGTCTCGAAGCGACCCCGTTCGTCGGGGCCATCTTGGCGCCAGACCTTCAGCGTGATGTGCAGTGTTTCTTCAGTCATGGTTCTCTCCGCCTACTTGTAGGAGCGCGTGCTGGGCTTGACGTAGTTGAATTCGAGTTCTTCTTGATGACGGGTCTGCACCGCGTCTTCGCCGTTCCACTCCCATGCAGCAACATGCTGGAAGTTCTCGTCGTCTCGTTTGGCCTCGCCTTCGGCATCTTGGTGTTCAACTCGGAAGTGACCACCACAGCTTTCTTCTCGTGCAAGCGAGTCGCGGGCCTTGAGTTCGGCCAGTTCGAAGAAGTCGGCAACTCGCCCGGCCTTTTCGAGTGACTGGTTGAGTGACTCGCCATCGCCGAGCACTCGTACGTTCTTGTAGAACTCAGCCTTGAGGGCCGGGATCTCGCTGATGGCCTTTTCCAGACCGTTGGCGTCGCGCTCCATGCCGATGTAGTTCCACACCAGTTTGCCAAGTTCACGGTGGTAGTAATCGACGGACTTGGTGCCCTTGGTGGCGAGCCACCGGTTGGTGCGGTCCTGAACTTCGGCCTCGACACCGGCGAAGGCAGGTTCGTCGGTGCTCATTGGTGCGTCGCCCAGTTGATCGGCGAGGTAGTTGCCGATCGTGTACGGCAACACGAAGTAGCCGTCGGCGAGGCCCTGCATGAGCGCCGAAGCACCCAGGCGGTTTGCGCCATGGTCAGAGAAGTTAGCTTCGCCAACACAGAACAGACCTGGCAGGTTCGACTGCAGTTCGTAGTCGACCCACAAACCACCCATGGTGTAGTGCGTGGCCGGATAGATGCGCATAGGGCTTGAGTACGGATCTTCGCCGGTGATGCGTTCGTACATGTCGAACAAGTTGCCGTATTTGGCAGCGATGGCTTCTTTGCCCAATCGGCCAATGGCATCAGCGAAGTCCAGGTAGACACCGTTTTTGAGCGGGCCAACGCCCTTGCCCTGATCGACCACTGTTTTGGCGTTACGAGAAGCAACGTCTCGTGGCACCAGGTTGCCGAAGGCGGGGTATTTGCGTTCGAGGTAATAGTCGCGCTCGGACTCGGGGATATCAGCGGCATCACGAGACTCGTCGAAGCCGTCTGGTACCCAGATGCGGCCGTCGTTACGCAGCGACTCAGACATCAGTGTGAGCTTGGACTGGAACTCGTCGCTCGA
>DNHM01000020.1:0-2849 GCA_003485885.1 Acidimicrobiaceae bacterium | reverse complement strand
CGGCGGTGGGCACGCCACGCAGCGGTGACGTTGCACATCATCGCGTTCGTCGACAGGTAGTACACGTTGCCGTAACCACCGGTTGCCAGCACCACTGCGTGTGCCGAGTGAGAGGTGACTTCGCCGGTGACTAGGTCACGAACGACCACACCACGAGCAGCGCCGTCGTGCACGACAACGTCGAGCATTTCGGTGCGGGTGTGAAGCTCGACCGTGCCAGCGCCGACCTGGCGCATGAGCGCCGAGTATGCACCGAGCAGCAACTGCTGACCGGTCTGGCCTCGGGCGTAGAACGTGCGAGATACCTGCGCGCCACCGAATGAACGGTTGTCGAGCAACCCGCCGTAGTCACGGGCGAAGGGGACACCTTGGGCGGTGGCCTGGTCGATGATGTCGACGCTGACTTCGGCCAGGCGATGCACGTTGGCTTCGCGTGAGCGGAAGTCGCCACCCTTGACGGTGTCGTAGAACAGGCGGTGTACCGAGTCGCCATCGTTCTGGTAATTCTTGGCGCCGTTGATGCCACCCTGAGCAGCGATGCTGTGGGCACGACGAGGTGAGTCGTTGTACGTGAAGACCTTGACGTTGTAGCCAAGCTCACCCATGGTGGCCGCGGCGCTGGATCCAGCCAGGCCACTGCCGATAACGATGACATCGAACTTGCGCTTGTTTGCTGGGTTCACCAACTTCATGTCGAACTTATGGTTCGTCCACGCCTCGGCAATGTTGTCTGCAGCGCCCTGGGGTAGGTTGCTGTTTAGTTCTCCGACTTTCAAGCTCATTCGTTTTCTCCGTGGGGGAAGCCGTCTTCGATCAGTTGGTGGATGTCTGCTGGTGTGTCAGCTTCGAGAACACCAGCCTGCACCATGATGGGGAACAACAGGTTGCCGACAAGAATCAAACCAGCGATTCCTGCAGCGAGGGGTTTGACGAGTGGGGTGATCTTGGGGCTGTTAATGCCGATGCTTGTAAACGCTGACCCGATGCCGTGGAACAGGTGCACTGCCACAGCGACGGTTGCGATCATGTACCAAAGGGCGATCACGATGTTCGACATTGACTGATCGACGTTCCACAATGGGTCGCCGTGGTTGAAGCCGTCGCCTTGCCAGCCCATGAAGCCGTCGGTGAAGCCCCAGGTGAGATCAGCCAGGTGCCAGATGACGAACACGGCGATGATCAGGCCGGTGATGCGGGTTGTACGGCTGGCGAAGTTGGCCTTCGCATAGTCGCGGGGCGCCTGATAGGCGGAGTTGGCCACCTGATTCATGCGAGTGAGCGTGACTGCTGAATGAATGTGCAGGCCGAACATGGAAATGAGGCCAAGGCGCAGCACCCACAACACGGCGGTTTCCGGCAGAAGGCCGTCGGCGATCGTGCGCAGGCTGTGGGCGTATTCGGCGACGGCGATCTGACCTTCGTACAGGTGCAGGTTGCCGATCATATGGGCAACAACAAATCCGACCAGGCCGAGGCCGGTGAGACCCATCACCCACTTCTTGCCAATGGCAGTCTGGTAGAGATTTAGCGGCCACGGAAGAATTATCCGAGCAGCTTTCTTCAGCGGTTTCGGCGTGCGCAATTTGTCTTGCGGACGCTGCGTTACGGCCATGGTTTCAACCTTGTCCTTGATGTGGTGCTGTCCCATAGTCGGGCAGTGCCCGCCGAGACAGCTCGGCAGTACTCCTGCACGGTATCGGTCGTGGCGAGTCGTCAGGAAACTCATTGGCAAGACTCTTTTGGTGGCACTCGTGCTGGTTGCAGTCGGATGTCGGACCTTGTTGGTTTTTCTTCGGCGCGAACTGACTAGCGACACAACCTCAGAAGGTGGGAACATGTTCACCAATGGCTGGGTTTAAAGGTGACATGACGATCACGATGTACGGCGCCGATTGGTGTGGTGACTGCCTACGGGCCAAGGCCTGGTTGGACGACCGCGGCATTGCCTATGTGTATGTGGACCTCGTGGATAAACCCGACGAAACCGAGCGGGTGCTCGAGCGAAACAATGGTGTACAGAAGATTCCCGTCATCGTGTTCCCCGACGACAGCCATCTGGTTGAACCGTCGAACGATGAACTCTCGGCTCATGTAGCGCTACTCGCCGACGCAGGCATCCATGTGCAGGGCGAGGCGGCATTGGTTGACGATGATGGCCCTGCCGTCTTTGAGAACGTGCATCTTGGTCGATTCGAATTGTTGCATAACGGTGATGTCGTGAGCTTCGCGACCTACAGCTCCCATGATGGGTCGATCACGGTGCCCCATGTCGAGACAGATCCGCAGCATCGTGGCAATGGGTATGCAGCGCAACTCATGGAAGGCCTGCTGTCCATCATTCGCGCCGACGGCCGGACTATTACACCGTGGTGTTCGTTTGCAGCCAGCCACCTTCGTGACAACAAGCAGCATCACGACCTACTGACCGGCTGATCGCACATTCTGGATCAGCAAGCCAACGCTCGTCTGCGGTGGTCAGTTGGTCAGGTGATCTTGAGAGCCGCTTCGACTCCCAAAGCACGTAAGAGCACCACGTGAATCTCGGGGTGCTTTTCGTAGCGTTCCTGTGGTGCTTGCTTGTTCCAACTTCGCAGCCGTACAAGATGTCCCTGAACAATGCAGACGCGGTAGAGACGACATAGGCCGCGTGCAGTAGCAACCAGGTGAAAGACAGCGGAGCGAGAATAGTGGCCAGGCCCTAACCACCGCGAATATCGCCTCGATAGCTGTTTGACGCAATCTCAGCGCCGTTATGACGTAACCGCAGGTGCAGCTCTACCGGGCCATTGACGGTTGGCACAACCCAATTGATGGAGCCAATGCGTGACACGCTGTCGGCTCCGGCCTGG
>DNHM01000457.1 GCA_003485885.1 Acidimicrobiaceae bacterium | reverse complement strand
GGAATTTGCGATTTCCTCGACCGGGGACATGCGACCTGGTACGAATCGGGCGCCGATTCCTATCGTCACCGCCAGCCAGCAACAGCGGAGCAGAACAATAAACGTCATCGGCCCAGCCACGTCCTAACGATTACGCAGCGACGTGTGAGAACTGTCCCGATGGCAAAGACAACGTGACCACACCTGAGCGGCGATACTGGCAGAGTGCGAATAATTGTCGTAGGCATAGATGGTTCGGCCGGGTCGATGAACGCGTTGCGGTGGGCGATTCGTCATTCGTCTACGGGCGATCTCATTCGAGCCGTATACGTGTGGCAGGTGTATCGGGGAGCGCTGCCCCACCTGGTCCCGCTATCGGAGATAGAAGCTCTGCGTCCTGAGGCTGATCAATTTGTCGCAGACACCGTCGAGAGCGTTGTGAGAGAACTTGGCATAGAGCCCGATGCCGCCATCGAGCGGGTGTCGTACTACGGCCACCCCGGAAAGTGGCTGGCCAAGTTGTCACAAGAAGTCGATCTTGTGGTTGTCAGCCGTCGTGGGCATAGCAACGTCCCGACACTTCTCTTGGGTTCAGTAAGCAGCTACGTCGTGCACCACGCACATTGCCCTGTCGCAGTGATACCTGAGGATCGCAGCGTCGACTCGAGTTCGTAGGGGTTAGGACTCGTCGCGAGCTTCGGCTTCCATGGCCGCGAGGCGGGTGTAATAGTCAGCGATTTCGTTGAGATGAGCCAACGCCAGCTTTCCAGTGGCGACGAGGTCGTCGTTGGTCACGTTCGTATCAGGGTCGCCAGTGCCGTGCTGGAGTTCGGTTGTCATGCCGGTATGAAACTGAGCGAGGTCGAAACCGACGACCTCGAAATCGATGCGAAGAATGTCGGCGACCTTGGCCGCCTCTGCGGCCGAGATCTTTGTGCGTGGCGTCATTTCATCCTCGGGCAGAAGTGCCGGTGTAGGTGGTTGGGGGCTGAATCGTTTGATGAGAGCGTAGACAGCAACGCCAGTGACCAGGACGGCAGTGCCGAGCACCAGCGCCGACGCTTCGAGCGACGGCAACAGCAGGCCGACGGCCGCTAACGCGAGCACTGGGGTAATCGGAATCTTGCCAATCGTGCCCCGAATTCTGAAGGGTCGTCGCCGTTTCGGCTGCCACAAGCGCAACAGAATCACGGTGAGGTTCACGGCGATGAAGACGACATACACCGAGAAGTCGGTGACACTGGCCACTAATGCCAAGTCGCCAAGGATCACAAACACGGCAGCCACTGCGGCCGTTACGACGATTGCTACCCCGGGGGCTTGCCGGCCATTGAGGCGGCCAAATAGTGCGGGCAGGGCTCCCGTGTCAGCCATGCCATATTGGAGCCGGGATGCCGCAGTGACGGCCAACAAGCTGGTGTTTGTTGTGGCGACCATGGCAACCACCGCAACTACCGCTGCGCTGACCGGCCCGATTGCCTCACCAACCACATCGGCCAGCGGCTGTTCTGAAGAGCCAAGTGCTTCTGGACCAAGCACGCTGATAGCACTGATCGCAACACAGATATAAAGCACGGTTGAGAGCCCGAGTGCCACCAGCAGCGCCCGAGGCACGGTGCGCGCTGGGTCGGTGGTTTCTTCAGCCAGCGTGATGACTTCATCGAAGCCCACAAACGCGAAGAACACCAGTGCAGCGGCGGTTACGACACCAGCGGTCGAAGACCCGGCCGTCAGATCGTGGTCGCCCACGTGAGGCATCCCAATGGCGACGATAGCGATCAACCCACCTACTTGGATCAGGCTCAATGTCACCGTAAGTCGAGCCGACTGTTCAATACCTGTAAGTGCAACCGAGGTGACGACAGCGAGGAGTATCCACGCTCCGACGCGCACTGGAATATCAACGAAATAGCGCAGATAACTCGCGAACCCGAGCGCTACTGCAGCAGCGGCAACCACCAGCCCGGCAATCATCACCCACCCAACAACAAACGCCAACCATTGGGGGGCGACCCGACGGGTGTAGTCATACTCGGCGCCAGCGTTTGGGAACATGGAGGCAAGTTCGGAATAACTCGATGCGGTCAAGGCGCTCAAAAGCCCAGCCACGAGAAAGGCGATCCAAACGGCAGATCCGGCCTCGGCGGTAGCAGCCCCCAACAACACATAGATTCCGGCACCGATAATGATCCCCACGCCACTTGCAGTGATCTGACCGAGCCCTAATGTCCGCTTCAAGCCCTGCGCAGTATCCGATGTAACGGGGGGAGTGGCGTTGTCTGCTTCTGCTCTGGGTGGACGCCCGCCGGTCACGACGCGTCCTCGGCAGCATGATGGGCCGTTTGTTTTCCAAACACGGCTACAGCATGCCGGTTCGCGCACCACACAGCTAGGGCCGACAGTCCCTTGTATGGCTCACTCGAAGGTCTGGCCGTGACCCCGCAGGATGCCGCCGTTGGCCGACTGGCATGGCCGATGACGCAGACAGCTAGCTCAGTCAGTGACGTCGACGATGAGGCGCTCAAGGCCACGCAGGTTGATGCGGCCATTGAACTGCTGGTCAACAATGGTGGCGTTTGGGAATCGCTTGATGAATGAGCCAATCGCGACCTGGCCTTCGAGCTTGGCGAGTGACGCGCCAAGGCAATAGTGAATGCCGCTACCGAATGATAAGTGTTGCCCAGCGCCATCTCGAGTTAGGTCGAGTTCGTCGCCGGTTGCGCCCCACTTGGCATCGTCACGGTTTGCTGAGGCCAGCGCCGCCATGACCATGGTGCCGGTCGGAATCGTACGGCCCTGCATCTCAATGTCTTGGGTCGTGATCCGTCGTGACATCTGCACCGGGCTCACGAATCGCAACAGTTCGTCGACGCCGTTCATCGTAAGCTCGGCACTCCGGATCATTTGAGCTTGGTCGGGTCGGCCCAAGAGTTCGGCGATACCCGTGCCGATCAGGTTCACGGTGGTTTCATGGCCAGCAATGAACAGCAGGCCGACCTGATCGCTCAGCTCCTGACTAGACATGCGGTCGCCGTCTTCTTCGGCCTCGATCATGGCGGTGAGCAAGTCATCAGCAGGGTTCTCTCGTTTCCAAGAGATCACGTTTGCGATGTGGGCGTCCATGGCTCGATTGGCGACGACGGCGGCCTTGATCTCGTCTTCGGTGATGATTGGGTCGAGCGTCTTTACGATGTCTTCGGACCAGGAGCGAAGTGCCTGCGTTTCGCCTTCGGGCATACCCAACATCTCGGAGATGACATCGAACGGAAGGGTGAACGCCAGTTCAGAGATGACGTCGGCCTGCCCCTGGGCCAGGATGCGATCGAGGGCCTCATCGACCAGTTCTTGGATACGGGGCCGCAACGCTTCGATAGTGCGAGGGGTGAAGGCCTTGCTGACGAGGCGGCGCAGGCGGGTGTGGTCTGGTGGGTCGATGCCAAGAATTGAGGTGCGCTCCAGTTCCTCGACATCACCATCGACGGCATCAAGAAACGCTGCGAGGCGTTCTTGGTCGAAGTTCGCCAGGTTTTTCTCGTCGACGCTCAGGGC
>DNHM01000071.1 GCA_003485885.1 Acidimicrobiaceae bacterium | reverse complement strand
GATGGAGAAGAAGTTCCTAGATCGTCGTCTGGCCCAGATGGAGGCCGAAGGTGTCGAGTTCCGTTGCAACACCGAGATTGGAGTGGATATCACCGCCGATCAACTCACCGCTGACTTTGATGCAGTAGTGCTCGCCGCCGGTGCCACCCAATGGCGCGACCTGCCGATCCCCGGGCGCGAACTTGCCGGGATCTATCAGGCCATGGAGTTCTTGCCGCCAGCGAACCATGTGCTTGCGGGCGACATCTCCGAACACCCTTTCTCGGCACACGACAAGAATGTTGTGATCATTGGTGGCGGCGATACCGGCGCTGACTGCCTCGGCACGTCCCATCGCCATGGCGCTCGTTCGATCCATCAGTTCGAGATCATGCCCCGACCCCCAGCTGATCGTGACCAGTCCACACCGTGGCCGACATGGCCGTTGCGGCACCGTACTTCGTCTGCCCACGAAGAAGGCGGCGACCGTGAGTTCGCCATCAACACCGTGGAGTTCCTGGGTGATGACAACGGCAATGTCCGGGCACTCAAAACTGTCCGAGTCGAACAGGTTTTCACCGATGGTCGAATGAGTTTCGAACCGGTCGAGGGCTCCGAGGAAGAGTTCCCCGCCGAGATCGTCATGTTGGCAATGGGCTTCACCGGCCCTGAGAAGTCGCCCATGCTCGAGCAGTTTGGCGTCGATCTGACTGATCGTGGCAATGTCGAACGCGATGACGATTGGTCGACCAACGTCGACAATGTGTACGTCTGCGGCGACATGGGCCGCGGCCAAAGCCTGATCGTTTGGGCCATCGCCGAAGGCCGAGCGTGTGCTGCTGCGGTCGATCAGGCGTTGACCGGCGCCACTCAGCTACCAGCGCCAGTTACGCCATCAGCACAACAGCTTCGCTAGCCCCGGTGGCTGGGCGAGCCGTCCCGCATCAGTCGTCGACAGAGTTGCCGTCGAGGCCTCGAAAATTTCCGGCCTCGACCGCAGCGATAACCGGCCGAACGCGAACGAGATACCACAGCGATATCACTAAACCAAAGATGAGGAACAACACGCCGAAGGCGATCGCCCCTAACCACGCGACCTGACTTCGACCAGCGAACGACCATGCCCATGGCGGGCGGCGGGCACAATCAAGTAACGCCCACAGACTGATCCCAATAGGGATCATGGCGACAAAGAGCCAAACGATGACCATAACTGCGCCTGGCACGGCCTAAGCCACGATCAGGATCGCGAATGCGCCAACAAGGGCCATACGGTCGACAATCTTGAGCCAGTGGCTGGGGTGATCCACTGCCACATGTGAACGCACGCTTTGGCTTGCGACAACGATGGAACGGCCGAGGCCAAACCCAACCCCGGTGGATGCTGCTGCCAAAGTCGCTGAGCCAAGCCCAGACGGAAGGCCCAGCACCATGAGGACGGTGACGGCATAAGGCGATACCGCCGTCACATAGGTTCGCACCCCGGTGCCGAGCTCGAAGGCGAACCGATAGGCCGCTCGGGGAGGAGTAGCAGCGAAGGTCTCTCGGGGGATTTGATATGCGCGCTGCGGAAGGTCAAGGCAGACAATACCGAATGCGTGGATGAGCAGGATGAGTACGAGCGTGACGGCGACCACCTGACGGGCCGAGGCTGGCAGCGGGCTGAGAAGACCGCCGGCGACCATCAGCACGGCGGCGCTGATAAGCGCGCCGCTCACTGCACCAGATAAGTAAGCACCTGCAACCGCAGGTCGGGCGTGTCGATGCAACATCAACGCGCTATTCACACTTCAAACAGAACCGGAAAGCGAGTACCCCGCTCCGGCACCGACAGCGAAGAAAGCAAGGGCCGGCACTGCCCCGAGCAGCCCGCCGATCGTCGCGACGGCGACGAGAGCGACCGTGACTGCGGCGGCACTACTTTGTGACCGCTGGCTCGCTGCTTGGCCCCAGAAGCGGGATGCTGGCCGGACGCGGCGTGACGAGGGCGGGTGTGACGGGGGCGGGTATGACGGGCGTGGTGGTGTCACACCGCTACGACGGTCTGTTGGCCAATCTCGATCGCACGTCCATTGGAAGCAGATGCGGTGACGGCCAACTCATGGGTGCCAGCGGGCAGTGCCAGTGTTAGCTCGAAACCACAGGACGTATCGATACCATAAATCCGCTGTACAGCCGCGTTCGCCAGCCCGGTCTCGCCCGACACAGCGATGCCTGCCGCCTGGGCTTGGACCACGATGATGCGGTCGTGATCGTTTGGATCGAATGCCCATCCGGTGATGGTGATCCCATCTGTGCTGCTATCGACGAGGTCGATGCCGCCATAAACAACAGTGGCTGCAGCCGATCCAGAACCGCTGGCCGTCGGACGTCCGTCTTGTGGCTCGGGCGCATCGTCAGCGGTGTTCGCCATCTCTTGACAGCCCAACGGTTGACGGCGGCCGTCGTCGGGGCTGACCGCAACCACGCAGACCTGCGACGCTTCGGCTGGCAGAGGGAACGACACCGCAAAGCCGGTGTTGGACCGAAGGCCATCGAAAGCAGCACTGACGTCGGCGCGCGGAAGATCGGTCTGGGTGACACTGGCGGACTCGCCATCGACAAGAACCTCGATGAAGACAGCGTCGTCGGTATCGGGGTCGCCAGCCCAGCCGGAGGCGAACCCGGTCGCAGCGTCGCTCCGACGCACAACCTGCAATGCCCCATATGTCGGAGACTCGCTGGCTGATCCCCGAACCGGCAACACGACCTGACTCGGTGTCGGCACAGCTACAGAAGTATCTGCACCTGTGTTGTCGGAAGCAGTGCCGCCGACACCTGATGATGGGGGAGTGGGTGTAGAGACTGATCCGCTTGAACCGCTGCCCCGGACAGAGGCGCCCGAACCGACGTTGAGTCGGACGCAACCGATCGTCGAGCTCAGTACGCCGTCTAATGCGTCGACGCAGAGTTGATACTCACCTGGTTCGAGTCCGAAACTCACACCAAACCCGACGTTTGCACTTGAACCGCGGCGGCTCGCTGGAATGTCAGGTCTTGGCAGGGAAGCGGTGCCCAAATGCACGATGCGGTTGTTGGCGCGAATGATCATGTCAAGCGGAACACCAGAGCCATCGGCGATCCAGCCATTGATGCGAACCCCGTTGCCTTGGTCCACGGCGAGTTCGAGGGCGCCGGCGGGACGCCAATTAGTATTTAGAGCAGCATCGGCCAGAGCCTCGCCCGGCGCTTCGCCGTCGGCGAGTGGTACACAGTCGGTGACATAACGGCAGATGAATGGGGCGGGTCCGGTGTCGGTCTGCACGTACCCATCGCTGCAGCGATATTCGATTTCGGCGCAATTGCCGCACTTTCCCTTGAAGCGCCACAACCAGCCATCGGCGATGTCACCATCGCCGCAGCCCCCGGCATACAACGTGTAGCCGTTACCAGGGTCGTTGCGGAAGTAGCCGTCGCTGCCGCAACAGTCGGTGCAGATCGGTGAAGACCCACAACCTGGCTGGCAATTGTCGCCGCTGTTGTGGGGCGGGCAGTACTGCAGGATGCGACGTGGATAGGTGCCGACCACACCACTCTGGGCTTCGACTTTGCGGGCTGGACCAAACAGGCTCGCCGCGCTGACAGCAGTGGTCGCCGCTGCGGCAGCGATGGTGCCCCGAATGAAACCTCGACGACTCGCCGTCATACGTTTGCCTCGTCGCCGATCGACGAGGCCGGTGACGAACCCATTGTTGCGAGGATCAGCCGTGAGTTCGGTGAGATAGGAATCAGTATCGACAGCAGCGTGCTCGACAGCCTTGGCATGTTCGGGACGATTGTCGACTCCGACGAGGTCAGAAAAACGCACGACGTGATGGTACTCCCGTTGGGGCGCCGGATCGGGTCAGGCGAAGTGTTTCAGAGCCGCCACGATATCGCCGCTACTCGCGACTGGATGGGCGGTGCGCACCCGGCCTTCGTCGACGACGAAGAGATAGGGCGTGGTGGTAATTCCCAGTATCTCGGCATCGACGTTTTCGATGGACCGGGTGGAGAAGAGATCTGGTCGAGAAAGGTGTTCGATGGTCCCAGCAAGTTCGTTATCAGCAGCGTGTTCAGGGCCAACAATGAGAAGGACGCCGGTGTGGATTTCGCTCGCAAGTGTGCTTCTGGCGTGAGCCGCCCGAAATCGCCGCTCGAACTGTTCCCGGCTCAGCCGGCTTGAGGGTGGTTCCAGCCCGCCTTGTACTGAACGTTCAAGCATCTCTAGCCGCCCCAGCAGGTGGTAACAGACCAGACCAAGCGCTACAGCTAGCGCTGCGACCACGATGACCGCAGCGAGTTCGAAGCTCATGAGGCACCAACCATATCCATGGTGATGCCAGCGTCTCGCGCCGCAATCACCACCTGACCAACTGTTGGGGTTACCGCTTGTGCGACCAAGCCGTGTGACCCAATCGCGACGGTGTAGGGCAGAGGGTCGGCTCCGACCAGGCTTGCGAGTTCGCTTTGGTGTTCGTGGAGCACCGCACCCGCGTTTGCTGCAGCAGAAGTAGCGATTGGTCGTGGCCGGTCCACGAAATGCAGGTGAAGGGCACTGTCGACGCTGACCGTGGTTTCGTCAAGCTCGTCGATCAACCGCTGGCACGCGTGACAGTTGCGGGACAGGAAGATGTGAACACCAGAACCCAAGAGGGTTGTGATCTCGCGGGACTGAGATTGGCCGAACGACGGCGCCAGTTGCTCGGTTGGTGTGTTCTGATGCCCAGGCGGAAGCCCCTCGTTCAGGGTGAGCTCCACCAACGCCAGTCGAGCATGACAATGGTTGAGGACGATGGCCAAGCCGGCCAAGGTTCCAGCGAGCACTAGTGCGAGCATGGCCGGGTTCATGAGTTGTTAGATACAGAGGTGTTCGAAGTATGGGCGTCTACCCGAGCGAGTAGAGCCTTGCTTGCAGGTGGCCAGGTGATCGCTTCGGGCAACACGAAGATCGCTGAAGCAACTGCACACCCCACTGCAAGGATTGCGACCCGCTCGCCGAGGGTTGTGGCGTCGAGTTGGTCGGGGCCGGCAACGAGGGTAAATACGCCAACCAGCCCGACACACACGGAACGGGCGAAGGACCATATCGACGTGGGTCCTTCGCTGAACGAACAGGCACATGGAAGGTCTGACTTGGTGAGGAGCAACCGTGCGATCCACACCATGAAGCCAATTGCGAGAACCATGGCAGCGAGCGCAAACCATCGAAGCCAACCATGTTGTGTGAGATAAGTCGTAGCGACTCCGACGGTCAGAACGGTTTCAACCGCGGTGAGAAGTGCAGCAGGAATACGTTCGTGGTCAACGTGCATGGCGAGCAATCGCCGAAGCTGGGCATGGTGCCACACGTGGGTGATGGTTCCACACGCCAACAGACCCCAGCCGATCGAACCGATGAGCTCGATCATGTTTGCCAGTCGACCTCGAGGCTTGCCATCATCTCGGCCAGCAGGTCCTCGTCGACGCCGGCGCCAGGAAGTGCAAGGACTCGACATGTCGTCGTGACCAACGTGAGGTACGGGGCGTCGTCGGTGAAGCGGCCGCCATAGAGCTGACCGCCGGCAACCCGGGTGCCTTGCCAGCCGGGTAGCTGGTCAATCACTTCGGCAGTGAGCGGTGTGAGTTCCAGAACACCGAGACCCGCACTATCGAGAGCTACCCGAGGCGCACTGGTGTACTCAGATTCGTCGTCGGGGTCGAGCACAACACCAAGCCTGCTCGCAACTGGGCGGAGGGATCCGACCAGCGCCAACAAGCCAGGGACACTGTCGTAGGAGTGGGTTGACAACACGCCATGGGGCGTGTCGACAACGGCCTGATAACGATGCGACACCTGGGTTTCGACCGAATCGAGCATCTCCAGAATATGGCCAGCAAAGCCACCGACCGTGAACTGGCCGGTTGCGTTCGCGAAGTTGAATGCGCTGCGATCTCGAGCTACGAAGGCCTGATGGGTCGTGCCACGGAACGCAACATCGATGAAGCTGGTGAAGGGTGCGTCGAGATCAAGCGACGGGTGCCGCATCGTGAAGAGATCACCGTTGATCGCATTGCCTCGTTTGGTAGCCACTGACGACAGGATAGAGGCCGAACTGTTGTTCAGAACGGCGTTGCGTCAACGAATGCCAGCGCCTCGTCGAGGCATTGCATTGACCGAGGCGTGGCGAAATGATCGCAGCGCTTCAGTTCAGAAAACGTGGCGTTGGGCAACGCATCGACGAGCGGGTCGGCGGGCCCAGCGAAGTCGTTGTCGCCGAGCAGAACTAACACGGGCATGGTGACCACGCTCAACCGTTCCGACGTGAGTTTGCTCATCGGAGATTTCAGCATGGCTTTCAGGGCTTCACCATCGCCGTTCGGGTCGTTGGCGAGGTCGGTGAAGTAACGACTGAACGGATCGGAGGGGTCACCTTCACCTGCGATTGCGGCGGCAATCTTGCCGTGATGGTCACTTCGGACTTCGAACAGGTTTGTGCCTACGCCAGTCAGGACAAGCCGTGAAAACCGTTCGGGTGCTTCGATGGCACACTCGAGGAGAATGCGAGATCCGAGTGAGAAGCCAATGGCATCCACGGGTTCATCGCCGAGTTGGTCGAGAACAAGCCGGTGCATGTCTACATAGGCCTCTGGATCATGTGGCTTGTCGGCCAAGCCATGACCGAGGAGATCGATACCAACCGGCGGACGCCCCGCGTCGGCGATGAGATCCATCCAGCCATTGCTCTGCCATGTCGTGGCCGCAGAACCGCCAAGGCCATGGACCAGCACAACAGGTCGGGTTAGTGGTGTTTCGCTCATCGGCGCACTCCTTCAGGGGCCCACAGCCCTCGGTTGATCAAGACATCTCGAAGAATACGTGGTTGGTCGGTCATGATCCCATCTACGCCATGGTCGAGTAACGCTCGCATTTCGTCGGGTTCGTCGATTGTCCACACGTGGACCTGGATGTCGAGGTCGTGTGCCAACTCGACCAGTGCCGGTGTTGTGATGTCAAACACGCTGCGAACCGGGATCTGAGCGCATGCAGCGACGAGCAACTCAGGGTCGGCCAAGCCGCGCGTAGCAAGCACCAACCGGGCTGCTTCGCGCTGGCCCATGGACGTGCAGAGTGCCGGACCGAGCTCAGATCGGCACTTCTTGATCCGACGATCGACGAAGGAACCCACACACACCCGGTCAATAACCCGGTGCGTACGTATTGCATTGATCAACGGCAGGACGGTGGCATCAGACTTGGTGTCGATGTTGAGCCTGGCATGGGGCCAGGTGATGAAGAGATCATCGAGGCGGGGGATAGGCGCACGGCCGTCGACGAGCAAGGCGTCGATTTCGCTCGCTTCGAGGTCCGCAATGTTGGCATCGACTCCGGTGCGCTGCCGGAGATTGTCGTCATGAAATGCGTAGAGGATCCCGTCGGCGCTGAGATGTACATCGGTCTCGAGATAGAGATACCCAAGGTCGACCGAATCTTGAAACGACGGCATGGTGTTCTCGGGCCAACGGCTGTTCCCGCCGCGGTGAGCGAACGCGAGTACACCACCATGGTCGAGGTAAGGAAACCGAGTGGGCACGGCGTTGAGGCTAGTTCTTGCATACGCTGGCCAGGTGGAGCAGCACACCCGCAACCGGTTCGCAGCGTTGGTAGCGCCAGGCGACGGCTCGCTCGATGGCCATATCGACGAAGGCGCATTCCTTATTGCGGCTGCTCTTGACCCCGCGGTTGATCTCGATGTCGAACTCCAGCGACTCGACGAACTGGCGGCTTCCTCCCAGGCAGAGACTGCAGCTCAGCTTGCAATCACGCTCTTTGGTGGTGCGGGTCATGATCCCACGCTCCACTTTGCTGGTAACCAGAACCGGTACTACGACGCCTCGAATTCACTTCTCAACCAGGTGCTCGATCGGCGGGTCGGCATACCGATAACGCTTTCGGTGTTACTGATCGAAACCGGGCGTCGTAGGGGGATCTCGCTACACGGTGTCGGTATGCCTGGACACTTTCTGGTCGGCTCGGCAGACGGATACATCGATGCGTTTCACGGTGGACTGCTGCTAGATGGCCGTGGCTGTCAGCAGCTATTCGAGCGCCTCGCAGGACCGGGTGCCCGGTTACCAGCAGGCGCACTTCAGTGCACACCACCGGCGCAGATCCTGAAACGTATGTTGTTCAATCTGTCTGCGATCGGAGCGAATCAGCAGCAGCGGCGAACGCTGCGCGCTGTTCGTTCGTTGCTGGCAGCGTATCCCGACGCGGACCACCGTGATCATGTCCAACATGCGTATGCGGCAGCCGAGGTCGGTCAGTTCGGCGAGGCTGCCGATGCCGGGGAACGAGCACTTGTGTCGATTCCTGTGCAGGTTCGGGACAAGCTGCAGGCACAGATTGATGGATGGCGGGCTCGGCTGAACTGACGCCTAGGCTGACGGTTATGTCTGACATCCATCTCACCCGCAGCGGACCGCCAGAGACGGTGCTGAACTCCGAACCAGCCGAAGCTCTTGCTGCACTCGAGGCAGCATTGTCGTCTGATAATCCGCGAGATGGCGTGAGTGCGGTTGTAGCGCAATGGCCGACATTCCTGGCCGCATGGGCGGAACTCGGCAATCATGCTCGTGATGTCGTCGAGGCGTATGCCGCCTATCGCGTTGGTTATCACCGAGGACTCGATCGGCTGCGAGCAAATGGCTGGAGAGGCAGCGGTTATGTCCGGTGGGAACATCCTACGAACAAGGGTTTCCTGACAGCGCTCCATGGCCTCGCAACCAGCGCTCGGGCGATCAATGAAACCGACGAGGCAGATCGTTGCGACATCTTTCTCAAGCAACTCGATCCCGCGTGGCCACCAACCGATTGAGCACGTCAGGACTGAGCGGACCTGCAACGAACACCCGGGCCGCTGCCATCGTGCTGGTGGGGGGCCTGAGCACTCGCATGGGAGCGGACAAAGCGTCGCTGGTGGTCGACGGGGTCTCTATGAGCGACCGGGTGTTACACGCGGTGGCGCAAGCGGGGATTACCACCAGTGTGATCGCTGGGACCGCCGATGTGCCGGACGCTCAGCACGTGTTGTCGGACGCCTCAGCACAGGGCCCGCTGGCGGGTGTGGTCGGAGCGTGGGAGTCTCTACAGGCCGCATCCGATCTCGACCCGTATGATCCCATCGTGGTGCTCTCGTGTGATCTGCCGTGGCTGGTCGCCGAGGTCATCGAGCAACTTGTTACGGCCAGTCTTTCGCACGCGTACGGCGCTGTCGCACACGATGGTGCACGTCCGCAACCCTTGGTTGCTGCCTATCGGCCGCTGGCACTGGCCGAGATGACGCGCTGTTTCTACGATGGTGAACGAAGCCTGCGTCGGTGTTCGGTCGACTGGGATCTGGGTCACGTGTCGGTGCAGGCGCAGCTTGTCGCCGACGCCGACACGCCCGAAGATCTCCGAGGTTTCACCGTCGAGTGGCCACTGTGACGACCGCGGGCCACTAGTCTCGGATAGTGCCTGAAGACCCCGGTTACCGGATCGTCGACACGGACGAGCAACTCGACGAAGTCGTTGATCAACTGCTCGATACCGATCGTTATGCCATCGACACCGAGTTCCATCGCGAGCGCACCTATTACCCGCAGCTTGCGCTGATTCAA
>DNHM01000343.1 GCA_003485885.1 Acidimicrobiaceae bacterium | reverse complement strand
ACGCTGCTTGGGCCTTCGTCTTGGAAGAAGTGGTGGAGGTCATCGTCGATGTCTCCCAGGATCAGCGTGGACCCTGGTTTAACGATGCCTGCCTTCTCCAACGCAATAGCTTCGCGCCAGCCCTCCGCTCCATCGGTGTGATCCTTGCTGATGTTCGTAACGACCGAGACGACGCCGTCGACCACATTGGTTGAGTCGAAACGTCCGAGCATGCCGACTTCGATGACCATCACATCGACTGCGGCATCACTGAAGGCTCGAAAGGCGGTCGCAGTGACGATGTCGAACCAGGATGCTGCCACCTCGCCATGCTCCGCCGCCAGCCGAACAACTTCGAGTGCATCGGCAAACTCGTCATCGGTCAACGGTTCAGCGTCGATCTGGATGCGCTCGTTGATGACGCTCACATGGGGGCTGCCGTAGGTGCCAACTCGTAAGCCGTGCTCCCGCAATATCAGCGAGATCATGTGGGCGGTCGAGCCTTTCCCATTGGTACCGGTCAAATGGATCATCGGGGCGTCTAGCTGTGGATCACCCAGCAACTGCAGCAGCGAACGAATCGCATCGTTGCCCAACCCGTAGGTTGCGCCTGCCTTCGGAAGGCCCTTGGCCTCAAGGCTCACCTGCGCATCAAGCCAACGCAGTTCACGTTCAAAAGTCATTGAGCGTTAGTCTCTACCCAAATTGAGCCGATCACCCGCAATCATCGAGAGTTTCCCACCAAATATTGGCCATGCGGGGTGATCTGTTCAGCTGGCGGCGCGTTTTGAAAGGTCTTTTGCACTCAGCAACAGTGGCGGGCTGATGCCGGCAACAGCTTCAGCGGTGACCTCGACTCGGGCGATGTCTTCGGCACCGGGAAGCTCGTACATGACGTCGAGCAGTGTTTCTTCGAGAATGGAACGCAGTCCACGAGCACCAGTTCCCCGCTCGAGCGCGGCGTTGGCGATGGCCAACAGTGCTTCGTCGGTAAACACCAGCTCGGCGCTCTCGAAGGCGAAATAGCGCTGGTACTGCTTGACCAGTGCGTTCTTGGGTTCGGTGAGGATCTGGATGAGCGCTTCCTGGTCGAGGTGCGCTACTGAACCGATCACCGGTAAACGGCCGATGAACTCGGGTATCAGGCCGAACTTCATCAGATCTTCAGGCTGCACCTGGTCGAACAGTTCGCCAATATTCTTGTCGTTGGGATTTACGATGTCAGCGCCAAAGCCAACACCACCTCGACCTATCCGTTGTTCAACAATGTCTTCGAGCCCAGCGAACGCACCACCACAGATGAACAAGATGTTGGTGGTATCAATCTGGATAAATTCTTGGTGGGGGTGTTTACGCCCGCCCTGAGGCGGCACCGATGCCGAGGTGCCCTCAAGGATCTTCAGCAGCGCCTGCTGCACGCCCTCGCCCGAAACGTCTCGGGTAATCGATGGGTTCTCGCTCTTGCGAGCGATTTTGTCGATCTCATCGATGTAGATGATGCCAGTCTCAGCCCGTTTGGCGTCGTAGTCGGCAGCCTGCACGAGCTTGAGCAGAATGTTCTCAACGTCTTCGCCGACGTATCCAGCTTCTGTCAGCGCAGTGGCGTCGGCAATCGCAAACGGCACGTTCAACATGCGGGCCAACGTCTGGGCCATGAGGGTCTTACCGGTACCCGTAGGTCCAATAAGCATGATGTTCGACTTCTGCAGTTCGACATCGTCGACGCTCTGGCCGATTTCGACACGTTTGTAGTGGTTGTAGACCGCCACCGACATGATGCGTTTGGCCGTCTCTTGACCAACGATGTATTCGTCGAGGAACGCGTTGATTTCACGAGGTTTCGGGAGTTCTTCGAAGCCGAGTTCTGCCGGTTCTGCGAGTTCTTCTTCGATGATCTCGTTACACAGGTCGATGCACTCGTCGCAGATATAGACACCCGGGCCAGCGATGAGTTTCTTGACCTGTTTCTGCGACTTACCGCAGAACGAGCATTTCAGCAGTTCCCCGCTGTCTCCGAATTTCGCCACCGGCGATACTTCTCCCTAATTGAGGTGATCGAGTCTCACACTGCTCCTCGACTACTCCGTTCCGGCGCAAACTCTAGGCGACGCGCCGGGCGCAGGCAGGGAGTTGCATCAGAAATCCGAATGTGTCCGGTTACATCAATCGATTGCTTTGATTGCACCTGAGGTATCGACGACATTACGAGTGTCGATGACTTCGTCGATGATGCCGTATTCCTTGGCTTGTTGCGCCGTCATGACGAAGTCACGATCGGTGTCAGTGCTTATCTTTTCGACCGTCTGACCCGTGTGTTCCGAAAGGATTTCTTCGAGCGAACGCTTCATCCGCTGAATCTCATCTGATGCGATTTGCAGATCGGAGACCTGACCCTGGGCGCCGGCATATGGCTGATGAATCAGAATTCGGGCGTGCGGAAGCGCAAGACGTTTGCCAGGGGCACCCGCTGCGAGGAGTACGGCTGCAGCGCTAGCTGCCTGACCGAAACAGATGGTGGCGATGTCTGGTTTGATATACGACATGGTGTCGTAAATTGCAAACAGCGCGTTGATGTCGCCACCGGGGCTGTTGATGTACAGGTTGATATCGCGATCTGGGTTCTCGCTCTCGAGGTGCAACAGTTGTGCACAGACGAGGTTGGCGATCGTATCGTCGATTGGTGTACCCAAGAAGATGATGTTCTCTTTGAGCAACTTGCTGTAGAGGTCGTACGCTCGTTCGCCTCGGTTGGTCTGCTCGATAACACTCGGGACCATGTAGTTGCGGGGGTTAATCGTCGTCATGAGGGAGTTTTACTCTTCTTCTGTGTCGCTGGCGTGGTCGTGATCGTCTTCTTGATCATCTTCAGGAGGTTGCGCTGCGAGTTCTAACGCATCTTTGTCGATGGTGTTCCCATCTTCGTCGACAACTTGTACTCGCTCGAGCAACCAGTCGACCGCCTTGCGCTTGGAGATGTCGGCTTTCATCAGCATGAGCTGGTTTTTGGTCGAGATCTGCGCTTTGAGATCCTCGAGCGTCATGCCGGTTCCTTCGACCAACTCGTTGAACTCGTTATCGAGGTCGTCGTCAGTAGCGTTCAGTCCTTCGGCGGTCGCCAGCGCTCGCAATGCTTGGTCGACCTTGACCGATGCAGTAGCCGGTTCACGCATTTGCTCGAACATGTCATCGACGCTGGTACCGGTCATCTGCATGTACTGCTCGAAGCCGATACCCATTTGCTGGAGTCGGCGAGCCATGTCTTCGACCTGATTGCGGACCTCGGTGTCAATCAGAGTTGTTGGGGGCTCGTCGTCAACGAGCGCACCAAGTGATTCGGCGGCCTTTTCGCGCCACAGGTTGTTCGACTGTGCGGCCTTACCATTGGTCATCTGGTCGACGAGGTCGGCACGCCATTCATCAGCGGTGGCGAAGTCGGTTGCGTCGGCAACAACTTTGTCGGTGAGTTCAGGAAGAACCTGCTCTTGGATGTCTTTGATCTCGATGACGAAGCTGAGCTTGCCGTCTTCGTCTGGATCTGGATGTTCGGCGTCGAACTCAAGCTTGTCGCCAATGCTGGCGCCGCGGAGGTTGTCGTCGAGTTCGGCTACAAGGCCGCCGGAACCAACCTTGTAGGAGTACTCGCTGGCGGTAAGGCCCTCGACTTCTTCGCCATCATGGGTAGTTGCGATGTCCATGGTGACGGTGTCGTCGTCTGCCGCTGCTCGCTCGACCGATGCCAGCTCGCCGAACTGGCCGAGGAAACTATCGATCCGTTCTTGGATCTCTTCATCGGTCGGTGCTGGCGCCGGAATTTCGACGGTGATGCTGTCGTAGCCCGAGATGTCCACGGACGGACGAACGACAACAACTGCGTCGAAGACTAAGTCTCCCTCTTCGATCCCCGAGGTGATGTCGTATTCGGGCGGGCTGATCATGTCTATTTCCTGGTCGCCAATGGCGGTCAGGAAATAGTCAGGGATGCTGTCTTCGAGCGCCTGGCCCCTTGCCATGCCACTCCCAAACCGGGCCTCGAGCACCTTGCGGGGCACCTTGCCCTTCCGGAAGCCGGGCAAGTTAACATCGCGCCCGATCTTCTTAAAGGCCTTTGCGACCTCAATTTCGAATTCTGCGGCTTCAATTTCGATAGACAACTTCACTTTGTTGTCGTCGAGTTCCTCAACGGTGGTCTTCACCGCAGTGAGTGTAGGGGTAGGCCGGATCACTCGCTCCGCTCGCAATCCTGTTTTCTGGCTACGGCCTCGCGCAGTCGCAACTACCTAACGAGCCGCGTCTGTGGCAACTTCGCGTCGTTCGCGAAAGAAGACCTCTCATGGGCGGCACTTCCGGTAAGCTCTGAGACGTCTAGCGGGTGTAGTTCAATGGCTAGAACCTCAGCCTTCCAAGCTGATG
>DNHM01000360.1 GCA_003485885.1 Acidimicrobiaceae bacterium | reverse complement strand
ACCTTCGACGAAGGCCTCGTCAAGGCTTGTCAGCTCGATCCGGCTGAAGTCCTCGGTTTCGCCGCCAGCGGCTTGCAGGAGCTGGTGCATCGAGACAGGCTTCCGGAATCGTCGAGGAGTGTCCTCGCCGGCCAGAACCAAGAGTGATTCTGCGTTGCGTCGCATGCGGGTTGCGAGATGGTCGAGCTGGAAGAGGCGCTGGAGGGTTTCGGGATTTGTCTCGTTGCCCTCCATCGAGTTGATGTGTTCGAGCTGGCGAGACAACAGGTTCTGGTTGCGTCGGCCGAGGTTGACGAAGGTCGTTGACACGTTCGTCCGTCGCATTCGGGCCTGTTCAGATGCAAGGTCTGCTGCGGTCTGCTGCACCGTATTGAATGACTGCGCAAGGTCCTCGACCTCGTCACCCGTGTCGAGTGAGAGGAATTCGAGCTCGGGGAGTTCTTCGCCGGGCTGCAGTGCGTCGATCTGGGCGACCACATTTGGCAGCGTGATCTCGGCCGCTTTGTTTGCCGCATCGCGCAACTGAGCGATCGGCGAGGTGATCTTGCGAGCAAAGACCAGTGCCATGTACGCCGCAGCCAGGGAACCTGCGAGCGCCACCAACACCAGAAGCGCCGTCAGTCTCGACGATGTCGACGAGACCTCACCGGCGAGACCCTCAAGCGGGGTAAGGGCAGAGAATGCGATGGCAGCTGGCTGTTCGACGATGACGGTCCAGCCAAAGCCGTTCAGTTGGGTGCCGCGTTCGCTCCGTAGGGAGGACAACGCCTGGTCAACATGTGCGAACCCAGCGACTCCGTCGTCGGAGAGCGAGAAGCCGTCTGCATGTAGCTCGGATGCGTTCGGGGCGAAGACTTCTCGAACCAGCGGCGTCGAGACTGCAGAGTCGCTTGCCAAGAAGTTCAGGTTCATTATGTGATCGTCGCTGTGACCAGAGCTGGTTTCTGCGAGAAAGCGGCCAGCGTTGTCGACGATCGCGATGTCGTAGCCGTCGATGCCATCAGCGAAGCGGTCGGTGATGATCTGCACGACGTTCATGTCGAGTGCAGCTTTCAGGACGCCGACTGGTTTGCCTTCGTCCTCAAGGCGGATGGCGATGTTGACAGCGAATACCTCAGCTGATGCGTCGAACTCGGGTTCGGAAATATCGAGGCCAGTAGTCATTGCACGCTCCCACCACCCTTCATCACTCTGGACAAAGTCCGAGGTTCGGTTCGAGTAGTCCACGTTGTAGCCGTTGACGTCCGTAAGGAAGATCTCCTTGAAAGCGGGCGTACTAGCCACAAATTTGAGGAGATCTCGCTCGACGTGCACGTCGTTGAGTCGAGGATCATCTTGGAAACGGGCTTCTATCTGTTCGATGGTTTGGTCTTGCAGGCCCATGGCAGCGGCACGGCCGGCAGCGCCTTTGGCTGCGGTTGTGAGGCCGACGTCGGTCGCCCACAGCTCCGTGTCAGCGACACGTTCGTCGAGGAAGATCGCCAGTTCTCGGGCAATTTGATCAGCGACGCTAGCGACCCGGCTGCCGACTACTTCCTCGCTGAGGGTGGAGCGAGCGTCTGTCAACGAGTCGTCTGCAGTGTTCGACAGTGACCGCAACGATGCGATTGCCACGCCAGCAATCACGAGTACAGGAACAAGCACGACAACAAGCGTTCGTGCAAGTAACTTTCCTCTGATTGTTGACCAGAATGAGCGTTTCATCTGAGGCCTCCCTTGACCAGTTCTGCAGAGATCCACCAGAAACACGAAGTGCGCCTGATTGGTGGCTCCGTTCCTGTCGACAGCCGCTATCACCTATTTGAGGCATTTGGCGACAATGGGTAATATCGCTTAAACGCAGAGCTGGTGGGGTAAGGGTCATGTTTCGTGCTCACGCCTCCTTGAGAAGGGGCCACGACTGGCCGGGAGCTGCGGTTGCATTACCAATAGAACATTGACAATGTGGCGAATACCGCCAATCGGACGCGTGGTGAGTTCGGCGATCGCACCTGGCCCAAATTCGAGCGTAGAAGCCTGGTTCGAATGGCCCAGATTGGCCGCCGGCCGTGTCGGGCACGAGACATTTAGACCAGTGGCGACGCCTCAGCACGCGATGGGGCTCGAAGCCGTCTCGTCGAACGGAGGCCGCAGATCGGCGAGCCGTAAGACTCAATGGCTTTGTTAGAACGGGCTTTGTAAGAACGAACGAATCGGTACCACGGTTGGAGCTACCAGCTGGCCAACAGGCATCGCTCCATCGGATCGTCGTCGGAGCGTTTGCGCACGCCAAGCCGGGGTGCAATAGCGGTGATATCGGAAGCTCCCATTGGGGGCAGAGCGATCGCCCTGCCGGACATGCCCTGTGTGATCGACCCGGCGATGATCTATGGTTTGCCACGGAAGGTTGCGCACAAAAGCTGCAGCAGATCTCGATCTGCGGGCTCCGTCCAGCTCGCCCGCTCCAAGATTGGTGCTTGGGTGAGTGGCGCTTGTGACGGGCAGGCAAATAGATCAGCCCAAGGAATTCGCTCAATATCTCCTGCTCTCGTGCTCTCCTGCTAACTGAGTACCCAGCCAAGAATGAGCCAGATGACGAGCGGGATGGTGGCGATCGCAGCCAGCCCCAACGTCGACCTGAGTGCGGTGCGCGACACCGAGGCCACAATGCCTTCGGTCTTGTCTCGGGCCTGGCGATAGTCGTCGGTAAGCGCTTTCACCGCGGAGGTTGCGGCCAAATCTTCCCCGATGCCGTCGGTCATTTGGCCGACCTCCCGGTCATGAAGCGACTTGATCGCGTTGATTACCGACTTCTGCACCATGTTCAGTGGCTCCTGGGTGAGACTCGATGAGAATCTACCGAGCGGCCCCATCGCTGTTTCGGCAGTTGCGTTCAAGGTGCCGAATACCGCGGGGAAGAGTGCGTTCTCGAGCAAACCAATGGCGACACCTTGCACCGATGTGCCCGAGTGTCCGTCTTTGACCAGGATGATGTCGGCATGCATTTCGCCTACGACGTCGACGAGTCGGTTCGAGGCATCGGCGACGAGATCTAGACGTTTCCGGGTTACAAAGAATCCGGCAATCACCACCGAACCGAAGAACGACAGCATGAAGGCCACGAGTGCGAACGGGATAAAGGCCACGGTGCTCATCCGGCCGCCAAAGACGATCCAGGTCGCAATTGCGATGACAACAGGAAGTATCGGCAGAACCCTGAGCGCCTGGCCAATGGCCCCTGGTGCGTCAACGATTGATCGAATGTCGTTGCCAAGCTGGTCGAGTCCGTATTTTGTGAAGTCGATACCGGTCGTTTGGTCAACCGGCGACGGTGGTTCGCTTGGACTCTGTTTGTTGCTGAACCACCCCACGGCCTAGAGCCCGTCGCTTAGAGGCCACAAGTCAGGAAACTTGGCGCCCCGTTTTTCGATGGAGGCGGTGAATGCCTCGGCCATGTCATCGGTGTCGAACATGGCGGCGTTCCAGTTGGCGATGAATTCCAAGCCGTCGGCCACCGAGTGGTCGCGGGTGTAATGCATGGTCTGTTTGGTACCCCACACGGCCATGGGGCTTTTGGAAGCGATCTCGCCTGCCACGTTCATGACCGCATCGAGCAGGGTCTCATGGTCCGGGTAGACCTCGTTCACGAAACCAGCGGCCTTGGCTTCTTCGGCGCTCCAACGGCGACCGGTATAGGCCAGTTCTCGGACGATGCCCTCGGGGACGAGCTTGGGCATACGCTGCAACGTGCCCACGTCGGCGGTCATGCCAATG
>DNHM01000534.1 GCA_003485885.1 Acidimicrobiaceae bacterium | reverse complement strand
ATATTTCTCCAAGAAGACAATGCCGTTGCCGAATGACGATGCGGCTTCGCGTTGGGCACCGGCGACCGCATCGATGAGTTCATCGGCAGACTCGACGACGCGCATACCTTTGCCGCCACCACCCGCAGTGGCTTTCACCAGCACCGGATATCCGATCGTTGTCGCCGCGGCAAGCACGTCGAGTTCATCGGTCACCTCGACCGACGGGAGCGTGGGTACGCCAGCCTCGACCATCAACGCTTTGGCTGCGAGCTTGTCACCCATGGATGCAATCGCATGCGGGGACGGACCAACCCACGTCATGCCAGCGTCTATGACTGCCGTAGCGAAGTCTGCGTTCTCAGCCAGGAAGCCGTAGCCAGGGTGCACTGCGTCGGCACCGGTGGCCTGAGCAGCGGCAAGGACCTTGGCGACGTCGAGATACGACTCTGCTGGCGTGCGTCCCCGAAGGGCGACCGCCTGATGTGCTTCGCGCACAAATGGAGCGTCGGCATCGCCGTCGGCGAAAACCGCGACGGTCTCGATACCCATGTCATGGGCACTACGGAAGATTCGTCGAGCGATTTCACCCCGGTTAGCGACCAAGAGTCGCCGTATCGGATGCTGCGTCACTACTGGTTTATCGGAAGACACCGAATCCCTCTGCTCCCTTGACGTCATTGTTGTGGCAAGCCGACAGCGACATGGCAACCACGTCTCTGGTGTCGCGTGGATCGATGATGCCGTCGTCACCGATGCGGCCAGTCGCATACAACGCCAACGACTTGAGCTCGTGGTAGTGCTCGACCTCGGCCACCATCTCGGCGTCGGCAGTCTCGTCGAACTCCAGGCCCTTTCGGGCAGCTTGGCCTCGCCGCACGAGTGACATGACACCGGCGATCTGCTTCGGGCCCATAATCGCAACCTTGGCAGTTGGCCACAGATACGTGAACCTGGTGTTGAAACCTCGACCAGACATGCCGTAGTTGCCGGCCCCATAGCTCGATCCCAGGATCACGCTGATATGGGGCACCGTCGAGTTCGACACGGCATTGATCATGCGACTGCCGTTCTTGACGATCCCTCCATGTTCAAAGTCCTTACCGACCATGAAGCCGGTGATGTTGTGCAGGAACAACAACGGGATGTCTTGTTGGTTGCAAAGCTGAATGAACTGCGCCGCCTTGTTCGCACTCTCACTGAACAGCGGCCCATTGTTCCCAATGATGCCCACCGGATATCCATGGACATGGGCCCAGCCACAGATCAGCGTGGTGCCGTATCGGGCCTTGAACTCTTCGAATCGGCTGCCGTCGACGGTGCGAGCGATGACTTCTCGTACATCAATGGCAGTGGCAAGGTCACGACTGATCAGACCAAGGAGTTCCTCGGGGTCATGGACTGGTTCATCACCGGTGCCAGTTGCGCCAGGGCCGCGTTTCTGGTGGTTGAGGTGGGCCACGACCTCGCGACACATGCGCAACGCATCGAGTTCGTCCTCGGCGAGATAGTCCGCAAGCCCACTGGTTTCGGCATGCATCTGTGCGCCGCCCAACGTCTCGTCATCGGAGATCTCGCCCGTTGCCATCTGGACCAGGGGTGGCCCCCCAAGAAAGACTTTGGATCGTTCCTTGATGAAGATGTTGTAGTCACTCATGCCGGGCTGATAGGCGCCGCCTGCGGTTGACGAGCCGAACACGACCGCGATAGAAGGGATTCCGAGTTTGGACAACTCGGTGACGTCATAGAACAGACGGCCTGATTCACCGAAGTGGTCGAGTTGTTCGCGCATCTGGCGCTCTGGATCATCGGAGCCCCGAAGGTCGCCACCCGCTGACTCAACGAACTGCACATACGGAAGACGATTCTCGCGGCTGATCTGGATTGCCCGCATGATCTTCTTACCAGCGAACGCGGTGATCGCTCCGCCCAAGACGGTGGGGTCGTTGCCCATGATCATGCATTCTGTGCCTTCGATCACGCCGATACCCATAACCAAACCACCACCGACGGCATAGTCGGAGCAGTAGGCAGCGAGGGGGCTGATTTCATAGAACGGCGAATCGCGATCGATGACCGCCGATATTCGTTCACGGATCGGCAGCTTGCCCCGGGAACGTAGGCGCTCCATCGAACGTTCGCCTCCGCCACCAGCGGCCTCGAGGTTCAGACGGTCGATTTCCGCGAGCTGTTCAAGCATGTCGTTGCGATTACACGCGAACTGTTCGGTTCCCGTATCCAACGTGCTTCGTAGAGTTACCACCTACCAAATCTACGTGTACAGACGGGAAGGCACCAAGGTCAAGCACCAAGGTCAGGCGTCGCGTGCCCCGCCATCCACTGCGATATCAGCCCCGGTGATATGCCACGCAGCCTCGCTGGCCACGAAAGCAACGACGCGCCCAACGTCGTTGGGGGTCGGCAACCGCTCGGTGAGATTGGGCATCGAGTTGTCGAGTGCCCAGCGCTCGGCCTGCTCCCACGACTCGCCGTGGCCGTCACGGGCGGCTCGACGCGTAACCATGGCCCGCACCTCGTCGGTCGCGATCATCCCCGGGCTCACCAGGTTGGCGGTTACCCCTGAGCCCCGCAGCTCCATCGCAAGCGTGCGCACCACGGTTGGCAGTGCGGTCTTGGCCCCGTAGTAACCCACGTTTCGGTTGCCGGGTTGTTGGGTGCCGACCGTGCCCATGAAAATGATGCGCCCCCAACCCCGGTCACGCATGGCTGGCATACAGGCCTGCGTGACCCGCACCGCAGCGAGCACGTTCACGTTCCACTCCTCTTCCCAGTTCACCATGCTCGACCAGCTGGACCCACCTGGAGCGCCGTAATTATTCACCAAAACATCAACCCGGCTCGCAACGTCGACCAGATGATCCATCGACGCGTCGGACCTAATGTCGGAGGTGACTGCCTCGGCGCTGAAGCCTGCGTCCACGAGTTCCTGAGCGACCGGATCTGCCTGGCCTGACGCAAACCCGTGAATCACCACATGGGCTCCCTCAGCAGCCAGCACACCCGCGATACCGCGGCCGGTCCCGCGGTAACTTCCCGTAATAAGAGCCGTCTTACCTGCCAGTTGTAGATCCATCGGCCGTGTCTAGCAGATGCAAACCGGCGGCCCGAACTAGTGATCCACCCTTGTGGCCCGAACGTGTTCCGCAGCGATCAGACGCGGCGGGCAAGCACCACGAATATGGTGCGGAGCAGGATCTGGATGTCGAGCACCGGTGTCCAGTTCACGAGATACTGCAGGTCGTGCCCGAGCTTGAAGCCAGGGTCGGTGTGGTAGCTGCCGTTGACTTGTGCCAGCCCGGTGATTCCAGGGCGAATGTCGTGGCGGCGGCCGTACCCGGGGATAACCATCTCGAAGCGATCCGCCAGTTCCTGTCGTTCGGGCCGCGGGCCCACAAGGGCCATCTCACCCCGGATGACGTTCCACACCTGGGGTAACTCATCGAACCGCATCGACCGCATCCAAGCCATCGCAGGGATGACACGTTCGTCCTCGCGCGTTGCAAGTATCGGACCCGTGACATCTTCAGCCCCGATGTACATCGTGCGAATTTTCACCATCGAGAACTCGCGCCCGTACCGGCCCACTCGTTCCTGGCGATAGAACACCGACTTGCCAGCAACGATTCTGGCGTAGACCACCGTGAACACCATCAGCGGCAACAGCAGTGGCAAAGCCACGAGCACATACACCAAGTCGAGCAGCCGCTTGAACCGGGCCTTGGACGGCGGCATTGCATGAGATCGCAACGCAACAAACGGCATGCCGGCGATCTGACGCGTCTTCTTCACCCCAAGGAGTGTGTCCGAGGGTGTGAGTCGGTGATAAACACCCACCCGCTGCTTTTCGAAATCCTCGAGGGGGCGGGGGTACACCTCGCTCAGTTCGATCCCACCCAGTAGAAGGACATCGCTCACACGGAGTTCTTCCACCGCCTCAGCAAGATGTTCGGTGCTCGACCGTCGGCCGACCACGATGGCATCACGATCGGTCTCGACCAGATGGGCCTCGGCCAATTCGATATCGTCGGGATTACCAACCAGCAGGACCTGGGGTCGACCAAACCGGGCGGTCAGCACCCGGTGTGCAAGCCACCGATTAAAGGACAGGGCGCAGGCCGCTACGACAGCAAACACTGCCAGGTTGAGCCGGGGCATGAGGAACTTGGACGCACCCAAAGATAACGACGCATCGATCAAGACGGCGATGGCGGTTAATGATGTGGTCCGAGGAAGCCGAGATGTTGCACCAAGACGTGAGTCGATCTCATACAACCCGCCGAAGTAGGCAACCGCAATGTGCACCACGGTCACGACTGCGAAACCAGCGAGATAGTCCACAATCGAGTAGCTCGGCCAACTCACTCCCCACCGGACGAACGAAATGAGCATCATCGCGCCAAACAACGTGATGACATCAACGACGTACATCCATCGGAAGCCGCTGTGGTTGCGCACCGAAAGCGCTGGCGGGCGCGAGGCGGCCCGGGATGCGGTCGATCCGGGCGTGGTACCCGTTTCTGCCTCGGCGGTCATAACGCAAGGGTAGTTGGTGTGCCGCCCACCGAAGCCCCACGGGCAGGTCTAGGCACTCTGCGGTGCAGTTTTCGCCCAGTCGGCAAGCCGGAGATCAGGCGTAAGTGCCTTCCGGGTCATTGCCATAGTCACGATGATCACCGAGAGCGCCACGGCTCCCAGCACCAGAAACATGACGACGAGCTGGATCAAGACTGCATCGATTGGGTCCACCCCAGCCAGAAGCAGTCCGGTCATGGCCCCCGGCAACGCGATCAGCCCGACGACCTTGGTGCGCTCAATCTGAGGGACGAGGGCAAGCCGTGCCACATCGTGAACCACGCGCTTCGTCGACGCTGGCCCGTCGAAACCCAACGCAAGCATGGCTTCAATCTGACCAGCTGAATCGATGAGTTGGGAGCGGGTGCGATCGACTGCCTGTACGACCGTGGGCATGGTGTTGCCGATCGTGATGCCTGCGATGACGACCACCGACACGGCTTCGATGGCCAACACACCAAGCCCAAAGACCACCGCAAGCACGACACCAACGGTGAGACCGATCGCCGCAAGACCAACGAATGCCAAGTCTCGGCCTGCTCCGGTGCGGCGGGCAACAACTACGCCAGCAATCACCACCATCGCCACTACCCACAACCCTGACCACCAATTGGCAAAGCTCGACTCGAAGATCACTGAGAAGAACGCGCCGACCGCAAGCAGCTGCACTGTCGCACGGGCTGACGCCCACAAGACCGAACGTTCAAGACCCAAACGCTGCCACCACGACACACCGATAACAATCACAATCAATACGAGCGAGATTGCTGCTTGCCAGATCTCGACATCGGTGCGCAAGGGTCAGCCGCTCGGCTGTTGGACCAGCGTGGCCCGTAGATGGTGGGTGAGAGGTTCACCAACGGCAGCCATCGATACTTGGTACGCAAGTGTCGTCACCCCGGCGTGCTGTTCCACCCATATCTGACGGTGGACATCGGTCACTGACTTTGCGGTGGGCGTGGTGTGCACCCCATCGAGTTGCAGCACAAGAGCGCCCCCATCAACTGTGCCCCTATCAACTGTGCCACTGTGTAACTCGACGATGCCCGACGGTTGGACCACCACGAATTCGACCCGGCCAGCACCCACAGCCCGCAGGTAGCCAGCCTCGGCATGAAGCGGCGCACCGCTCACCGCGTGTTTCGTCTTCTGGGTGTAGCCCAAAAAGGGCTTACCTACGTGGGAAAAGGTGACCTCTTCGGTGTACCCAAAACTCTCGATCGTGGGATATGACCCCTCTCCAGCGCCACGCCATACGCCAAGTAGAAAGCCAAGTTGTTCACAGTCTGGGTGAAGATCCATGCCCGGAGTCTTACAGGTTGGACGAACCAGCTGGTCGCTTAGCGGCCACACCCGTCCAGCCGGTTTGCCCGGCTGACCACGACCTGGTCCAGCTCGGTTCCGAAGTCAAGAACCGAGCAACGTCGGTTTGGACAGCTCCACATTCACCGACATAGGCGTCGGAGAACGCCGTCATCGCCATCAGCGCCGTCAGAGCTCGATGGGACGACAGGCTGCGACGACAGGGTGCGTGGCCGCCCGGCAAGTATCCCCGCAACCAAACAGTGCTCTATCTCGACAGGCGGCTTGTGCGTGGAGTTTGATTCCGACGCAGGCAGAGAGCCGCACACAGATTTACAGCCGGCCGCCGTCGACAAGGAAGTGTTGCGCCGTGCAGGCAGCGCCATCGTCGGCCGCGAGAAAGAGGACCATCTGCACAAATTCGTCGGCATAGATGCGGCGCTTCAATGCCTGGGTTTCCAGCGTGCCCGCCTCGCCCTCGGGGCTCCACCACTTCTCAAGTTGGCGTTGAGTCGCAACCCATCCAGGCAACACCGTGTTCACCCGCACACCCTGGGGCCCGAACGTTTCTGCCAGTGTGCGGGTGATCCCCTCGACCCCCGACTTAGCGATGGCATACCCAGGAAAAAAATCTTCCTTGCGCATATAGCTGCTGGAACCAATGTTCACGATCGACCCATGACGAGCATCAAGCATTGCCGGCGCAACTGCCTGAATGGCGAAGAAGTAGTGCCGCAGGTTGACATTAATCCTGTCATCCCAATATTCCGGCGTCATCTCATCCCATGAATGACGGTCATCGTTCGCTGCGTTGTTCACCAATACCTGCAACGAACCAAAATCTTCCTGGGCGGTAGCCACGGCCGACTGCAGCGCCTCGATATCAACAAGATCGACATGATGGAAGACCGGCACATGTCGGGCTTCACCTCCACATCGTTGAATGGTCTCGAGCGCCTTTGCCTCGTTGATGTCGGCAAAGGCCACCTGGCTGCCTTGACGCACGAAATGTTCGACGGCGGCGCTGCCGATCCCATCGGCGCCACCGGTTATGAACACGGTGCGGTCCACGAGTGATGGGTAACTCGCGTACTTCTGCACCGGTGCAGCCGTCGGGTCTGTTGAAGCGCCATCGGCCAGGTCGAACGTGTTGGGCATCACCAGACCCTAGCGATCTATCCGCGTCGCCATTAGCCGCCGAACCAGACGAACGTCTGTACGATGGCGGGGTGCTCGGCAAGAACTTGACCTTCGTTGCGGCTGATCCGCCGCGACAGTCATTCTTTGCCGCTTGGGATCCCGACAATCCTGGTGGTCTCGGTGCCGAATCCACACTTGATATCGAACTCGCTCTTCCCGCGTCGAGAGGCACCCAGAAACGCTCCGTAGCTGCGCAGAAGTTCTTGCTAACCGACGCGATCGATCAACTCACAACGCTGCGCCGAGACGAAACCGCAAGCGAATCCGCCCATGCGTGGGCGGGGGTTGTTCGAACCGGCCTGGCGTTGATCGCTCGAGGCAAGGTGTTGCCGTGGGTCAGCCCTAGCGGATACGACACCTGGCGGGTCGATCCGCTCGACCCTGGCGACCACCAGATGCTTGCCTCGCTCGTGCATGCGCTTCCGGCCGTTGCTCACGCCACTCCCGGGTCCGGCCGAGGGAGCATCGCCGATCCGGCCTATGCCATCAGAGCAGCCTTCGATGCCATTGCCGACACCTTCATTCGTACCCCGGCGGCCCATCGAGTTGGGTCACTGCGCCTTTTCGCTGATGCCGTACCCACCAAGGTCCCACACCTGCGGCCTTGGGTAAACGATCTTGCAGCCGCCCATTGCTCGAACAGCCGCCTCGTCCTGCGGATGCATCCGCCGGTGCAAACCACACACCCCGACACGACAGACGGTGCCGAGGCTGCCCCTTCTCATGCGGCCCTATCCCATGGGACCACGCCCGAGTCTGGGGCAGAAGACTTGGACCAGCCATGGCGGGTCACGTTTGCGCTTCAGTCCAAATCCGATCCGTCATTGCTCGTCGATGCTCGTGACTATTGGCTCGCTCCTACCGAGGTCATGGACCGACTAGGCCACCAGGCCGAAACCACGTTGCTCG
>DNHM01000309.1:2590-7119 GCA_003485885.1 Acidimicrobiaceae bacterium | reverse complement strand
GGTTTCGGATCCGGATCCGAAACCGCGGGAACTGGAGGGACAGGTGGTGGCGGCGGTACCGCTGGATCATCTGCATCTGACATGGTTGCGACTGTAGTACAGGCAGCAGATTCGCCAATTCAGAACTGGTGCGTTCGGCACCACCATGTCGAACGGCCTCCTACCGTGGCATGCACCATCTCACCGCCATCACGAGGACATCTTCCGTCGACATGTCGTTCCTCGAAATGATCGCCACACGTGGAACCACCTCGCTGGTACAGCTCATCGAGCATCGGCGCAAGCGCTTCGCCGAGCATGCCGATTGCGTCATAGCTCACCTCGTTTGCTGGTCGCAACGGCGACACACCAGATCGCCACAACAGTTCGTCGACCAGCAGGTTCCCGAGTCCTGCAATCCGCTTCTGATTGAGCAACAAGGCCTTGGCAGCGACCTTGTACCGTCCGAAGATTGGCTGGAGCTCGGCAGCTCCGATAGACCATGCGTCGGGACCCAGCTTGGTCAGGTCCGGGTCGAGCTCGACACCGCCTAACCGCCGGGGATCGTTCATCGCCATCTGGCCACCGTCTGCGAAGTGGGCCACAAATCGGTTCCAGGCCGGATCGAGCCGATTGGAGGAGTACTCCAACTCAGCAATAACCGGCTGCTCATCGATCATCAAGATGCCGGTCATGCCGAACCGCAGCCCGACGGTCGCCCCAACGGTTTCGATCAGCATGAGTTTTCCCACTCGGCCTAACGACTCGATCGTGGCTCCAAGCAGTGCAGTCTGCAACGTTTCAGGATCCACACCCTTGATATACCAATCATCGGGTGTCTCGATCGACGACACAGTGCGCCCGATCAGTGGGAATGCGCCCCGCCGGTACATCTCTATCTCGAGTAGTTCAGGCACGGGCCATGGGTGTCAGCGGGCGCTTAGGATCCGGCGCGGTCAAGGAATTTGCCGAGCGCAGCGCCAACAGCATCGGACTCGAGCAGGAAACCATCGTGCCCATGGGGGCTATCGATAATTTGATACTCGGTTTCGACGCCGGCGTGGCGAGCGAAGTCAGCCAGGTCGACCTGTAGTCGAGGGTGATACAACGTATCGGTGGTGATGCTGATGCTAAGCACCGGCGCCTTCAACATGGCGAAGGCACGAGCGACCGTGCCTCTGCCACGAGCAACATCGTGGAGGTCCATAGCCCGATTCAAGATGAGGTAACTGTTGGCGTCGAATCGGCGGGCCAACTTCTCACCGTGGTGATCGAGGTATGACTCAACCTGGAACCGGTCCCAGTGGCCAAACACATGTGACGGGTCAACCAGGTTTCGCTGGAAACGATTCTGATAGACCTCGTCGCTTCGATACGTAATCTGAGCAACGGACCGGGCTATGGCCAAACCAGCGTGTGGGCCTTGGCCAGGTTCGCCGTCGTAATAGTCGCCGCTCTGCCATTGAGGATCGAGCGTGATCGCATGCCGACCGGTCGCGCTCCAACCAATTTGCCATGGCGTAGCCGCCACAGACGTCGCGATCGGGGCGATCGCTTTCACCCGATCGGCAAACATCAAGCCCCATTCGATGACCTGCATGCCACCCATCGATCCGCCAACCACCGCATGCCAGGCATCGATGCCGAGACCCGTCGCCAGCCGTGCCTGGGAGCGAACCATGTCTCGAATCGTGACGGTCGGAAACCGCATGCCATAGGGCTTCCCGGTCTCTGGGTTCGTCGACGCTGGGCCTGTCGACCCCTGGCAGCCACCGAGCACATTGGCACAGACCACGAACCACCGATCGGTGTCGATCGCTCGACCCGGCCCGATAACGCCATCCCACCAGCCGCCGTCGGGATGCACAGCCGAGACCCCGCCCGAAGCATGCGCATCACCGGTGAGCGCATGGCATACCAGCACTGCATTATCGGCTGCCTCGTTCAGCTCGCCCCATGTCTCATAGGCGATCGTGGCTTCATGCAGCACGCCCCCGCCTTCGAGCGCAAATGGACGTTCAGCAGTGAGCGAGTGAAATCTGCGATCACCGACGGGATGACCTTCGAGCCATGCACCCGTGACTGGGATGCCGCGCGACCACTTACGTGGTGCTTCGAACGGGAGCGCTTCAGACATCAAAATGAGTGTAGAGCGTGTCAGGGGCCGTGCCGATAGCTCCAGCGCCAGAGGCCCCAATGCCGATGTCGCTGCTTCGTGCCGGCTTCACCAATGATGCCGCACAGGCTGCGGTTACTTCTTCGACTGGTTTGCAAGTCGGCTGGCCCACCACGACGCAACTGATGCGTCTGTAGTCCCATAGGCGCGGTCCATGATTTCGGCAAAGTACTCGATGTCGCCGGGGTTCGAACGCAGCGTTGTAGCCGCATCGGTCCATGCCCCGTAATCCGATGGCAGCGGTGCGCCCAACACATCACGCGCCGAAAGTTTCATCGCGTTCAACGACATCGCAGTTCCGAAATTGTTTGCCATGAAATGAGCGCTCAAGGCTGGAGCGCTCAAGGCTGCAGCGAGTAACCACAAGGCCTCAGGATCGTCATCGAGTGGTTCGATCGAAACCACCGGCGTGGCAGGAATGGCCTGGCCAGATTCGTCGACCCAGACTTCGACCACGCGTGTCTGGGTAGCCATAAGCAACTTCGGCCGCTGCCTGGCCCGAACCCACTGACCAAGTTTGTCATTCTCTACATCCAACGCCGCCAGGTCGATAACAGGCCGCCGATACGACTGTTTCGCGAACTTGAACGGGCGGCTCCCCCAACCCAGCTCCAGCACGTCAATCATGCCAACCGTGACCAGCCGGGCATGTGTTGCGGGAACCACGTCTGCGTCCCACTCGGACACGTGGGGGACGAACCCGTAGAACTGGTCGCGAAACCCAGCCGTAGCCGAAGCGAGATCGCTGATCGTGCGGCTAGCCCTGCGAAGCAGACGGACCTCGGGAACCTCCATCGCTGCAGCAGCCGTACTTCCCCACTCTGAGGGAGCCGGCTGGTCAAGGCGCGTCGGGACCATCGAGAAGTCAGCGCCGACACGTCGCTCAACAGTTGCAGCGGTAGAGCTCCCTGTTCCCAACACGAGGCCGCAGACCTGCACCGCTGCATCAAAAACCTGCTCACGAGCGAGCCAGATGCCGAGCAACGACGCTCGAGCGGCCACATGTTCACGAACGGCGTCGCCATAACGAGCCGCAAGAACCGACACCGGTTGCACCATCGCCAGGGTCCCGTTGGTGTCCAGAGCATGAAGACCAGCAGCAATGAACAGCCAGGCATCGTCGGTGTAGGTCCCGACCAGATCACCCCACCGCTCTCGCAACGCCGTGCGCCGGGCTGCGGTGTGGGTCGACGACGACCGCAGCTGATTGAGAAACGGTGGATTGCCGACCACGCGGTCGGCAACTGGCAGCTCGTGGAGCAGTCCATCGCCGTGAGACAGATTGGGCAGGGGCCGGACCTCTACCTCGTGGTCTATGCCCCACAACGCCAGTGCCGCCTCGGCCACGGCGACCGCTCCGGCGTCGATATCGACGCCAAAGAGTTGTCTGATGACCTCTGCGGGCCGGGCGCCACCATCCACGAGTTGGTCTGCAGCTGCAATCAGGAACGCCGCTCCTCCGACAGCAGGGTCGAGCACCCGGTCCGATAGTGCTGGCGGAGGCATCATTGCCACAAGATTGCGAGCTACACCTTCGGGAGTCAGGTGCGCACCCTTCTTCCGCCTGGCCTTGGGAGCAAGCAGCAGCTCATAGGTACGACCCAAGTCGAACGGGGACACCCGGCTGGCGGCATCTCCGACCGGAACAGCCCGACGGCCTTCGAAGAGGCGCAGTCCGGAACCGACCAGGCTCAGTCCCCGTTGATTTGCCGCGGTTTCGGCGAGTACTGCGACGGCATCGAGGGGCTCAGTCATAGATGGCCCAGAGATTAGAACCGCAGTGTGCCCGGCCGCTGTCGGGCACATCGGTGATGCTTATTCCGTTGGATCCCAGCCTGTGAGATCTTGTAAACGTTCATCGTTCGAGAACATCTCAACGACAGGTTGATCGAGCCCCAAACGTTTCTGCAGCCGCTTGACCTCGAGTTCCTCGTTCCACAACGACAAGGTCACGGCACAACCGGTGTTGCCGGCGCGAGCTGTGCGGCCCGAACGATGCAGGTATGCCTTGTGATCAGCAGCAGGCTGATAGTGGATAACCATGTCGACGTCGTCGACATGGATGCCACGTGCGGCCACATCGGTAGCAACGAGAACTTTGAGTTCACCGGAGGAGAAATCCTCGAGGGCCCGTTCCCGGCTCTTCTGACGTAGGTCACCGTGGATCGCGCCAGCGGAGACACCCAAGTCATTCACCGACTTGACCAAACGATCAGCGCCGTGTTTGGTACGGCTGAACACCAGGGTGCGGTGCGAGGCCGCTGCGATTGTGGCAACGACCTTGGCCCGGTCCATCTCGTGGACCAGCAGAAACCGGTGCTGCATAGAGTCAACAGTGGTCGTTGGTGACTCGACCTCGAACCGAGCAGGATCG
>DNHM01000309.1:0-2551 GCA_003485885.1 Acidimicrobiaceae bacterium | reverse complement strand
AGGATCGTTTTGGTACCGGGAAATCAACCGGTCTACGACACCATCGAGCGTTGCCGAGAACAACAAGGTCTGGTGATCACCCGGGATGTGTCGCAGGAGCCATTCGACCTGTGGCATAAACCCCATGTCGGCCATGCGATCGGCTTCATCGACGATGACATGTTCGACGGCGTCGAGTGATACTTCTTTACGTTCTATGAGATCGATGAGGCGACCGGGTGTTGCGACGACAAAGTCAACGCCCTTGTTCAGCCGGCTGATCTGTTTCTCGATGTCGGCACCGCCGTAGATCGCACAAATGTTTCGGTCGAGCTGTTTGGCAATCGGCTGGAGTTCGTCATGGACCTGAACCGCGAGTTCGCGGGTTGGTACAAGCGCCAACGCAAGCGGCTTGTTCTTCTCGGCTATGCCAAGCTGGTGCAAAACCGGAAGGCCAAACGCCAAGGTCTTACCCGAACCAGTCTTTGCCTTGCCGCAAACATCTCGGCCGGTGATGGCGTCGGGAATCGACAGCTCCTGAATCGCAAACGGTTCGATGATGCCTTGATCAGCGAGCGCTTTGACGATTGGTTCAGCAAGTCCAAGGTCAGCAAAAGTTACAGCCATTACGAGCGATGCTACAGCGCGAGAGCATCGGTGAGCGCGACACCACCCGTCGCCTGGACCATCGATGCATGAGCCCACAAAGGGTTTGGGCAAGGAATGAGCCCAAACTTGCGCTACCTCATCACGACGCGCCCGTTACGCACGAGCACGCCCTCGGCTTTGAGTTTGGCCGTTTGGCGTTGCTCACCGCCTGGCACCAGCCGCCCATTCGCTGCGACGACGCGCCACCATGGCACCTCACTGCCGTGGCGACGCAAGGTCGAGCCAACCGCACGGGCTGCCCCCGGCTTGCCGACTTCGGCTGCAACCTCGCCGTAGGTCACGATGTCGCCTGGTTGCAGTGCACCAATCATGGCGAGCACCTTGGTCTCGAAGCCCGTGAGTTCCGAATCTGCCATGGAAAACATCTTTCCAAACGTCGCAAACGTACGTTCCTATGGGGACGTAGGTAGCGGATCAGGACTGGACGAGAGCGACGATCTCAATTGCTTCGGGGAATCCTGGAAGGGACACCGGGCCGATCGAAATCGCTTCGGTGTTGACCATGATCGCCGACACGAAATCCTTGGGAGCAAGTAGTTGCCCCGGTTTCGCCAGGTCTGCAAGGCGAGATGCGAGGTTCACGATCGAGCCGATGTAATCGTCGCCTTCGAACAGAATGACCGGACCGGTCGCGACACCGGCCCGCAGCGGGAGCGGAGCGTCGCTCTCGGTGAACGTCTTGCGCAGTTCGGTCATGGTTTCGGCCAGATCCTCTGCTTCAACGCCGATCAGCATGGCTCCATCGCCAAGCCATTTGGCGATACGCACGCCATGTCGGGCACAGATCTCACGGGTGACATCGCGGAAGAACTTCAGCGCCCTGACCGCGGCCTCATCACCGTTCTCTTGTGTGAAATGAGTGAAGCCGGACAGGTCGACGAACCCAATGGTTCGGGTAACCCGATGTTCGTAGGGATTCCCCGTGATGAATGTCACGGGATGAGGTTACCGCTATTCGTCTTCGCCGCTGGTTCCGAGTACAGCCCTTTTCGAGCTATCTGATCCTGCTTGTTCCTCGGCATTGTCATCGCCGTCATCGTCACCGTCACCGTCGACGGTGCTGCTTGGCGTGCCATCACCGCCGAAACTTCGACTAAGCACAACAAGCGAGACCATCAGAGTGATGCCCATTGTCCACAGATTGACCCGCACGCCAAGAATCTCGGTGGCCTGGTCGATGCGTAGCGCCTCGATCCACAGTCGGCCGATCGCGTATCCGGCGGCGTAGACCCAGATGAGCCGCCCTGGCTTAAGTATCCGACGACGATCGATCCAGATAAGGAACCCGACAAGTGTCAGGTTCCACAGCGACTCATACAAAAACGTCGGGTGATAGGTTTCGATGCCGGTGGTGAGCACTCGTCCGTCGGCATCGAACGTCTGGGGCACGTCGATCTCAACTGCCCATGCGACGCCGGTTGCCCGCCCGTAAAGCTCCTGGTTCCACCAGTTGCCCCACCGCCCAATGGCCTGCGCCAAAGGCACACCCACGATCAGCACATCGAAAACCTTGTTGCGGCTCAGGTTGCGGTGGCGTACGAAAAGCAAGGCGCCAGCAACACCGGCAAGGACGCCGCCTGGGATACCCAGCCCGCCTTCCCAGATCTTGACCCAGTCGCCGATCGGAACCCAATCAGTGAGCACGTGATAGATCCGCGCACCCACGATGCCTGCAGGGATGATCCAGACAAGTATCTCGACTGGCGTGTCGGGATGCAGACCTCGCTCAACTGCTCGTGGCCTGGTGATGATCGTGGCCGCGATGATGCCCAGACCAATCATTAGCCCGTACAGAGTAAAACTGAGCGGGCCGATGTCGAACGTGTTGAATGATGGACTCGGGATCGACCCGAGCAAGGTTGGGCTAAGCGACGATGTCAACAATGGTGCCGACTGGGACCGA